>CAXNNF010000070.1:0-5955 GCA_964203455.1 Bacteroidia bacterium | reverse complement strand
ACGAGATTCAAGAATATGCCGAACAAAAACTAAGTAAGCTAAAGCATATTGAGTTTCAATTTTTATGGGAAATGAATAAAGAACAGATTTATACATTTTTACGGTCCCAAAACGTAGATGTATTGATTTGCACAAGCGAGTCGGAAGGCATTCCTGTTTCGATGATGGAAGCTTTGGCACATGGAATTCCAATACTATCTGTAAATGTTGGTGGAATCTCTGAAATTGTATCGAATGGAAAGAATGGCGAACTTCTCACTGCAAATGCAAGTTCCAATGAAATAGCAAAAACCATCGAGAAATGGGCAAGAATGACAGAATCTGAATACGAATTGCATTCCCAAAGTGGATATGAAAGCTATTTGCAGTATTTTTCAGCGCCAAAGAATTATATGCAATTCTATTCCGAAGTTTTAAACGCATGAATCATAAGTACCAAGTTTGCTCGCGCTGTATTTTAGATACAAACGATTACCCAGAAATCACATTTGATAAAGACGGCGTTTGTTCGGTTTGTCATATTTACGATGACTTAGCACTGAAAACTGTAAAGCGTGGCAATGAGGCTGAAAAAGCCATGGAAGTCATGCTTCAAGAAATTAAGTTAAAAGGAAAAGGGAAAGAATACGACTGCTTAGTTGGTGTTTCTGGTGGAGTTGACAGTACTTACCTTGCATGGAAGGCCAAAGAATGGGGTTTGCGCCCATTAATTCTTCATGTTGACAATGGGTGGAATACTGAACTATCGGTAATGAACATTGAGAATTTAGTGAAAAAACTAGGATACGATTTGTTCACATATGTAATTGATTGGAACGAGATTCGTGATTTGCAACTCGCATATATGCATGCTTCTGTTCTAGATATCGATATTCCAACCGATAATGCTTATGCTGCTGCAATCTTTAAAATAGCAAACGAAAAAAACATCAAATACATCATTACAGGTCACAATACAGTTACCGAAGGATGGTTGCCACCAACGTTTACACATTTCAAATACGACATTATTAATTTAAAGGCAATCCACAAGAAATTTGGGAAAGTGCCTTTGAAAACCTTTCCTTACTTAGGAGTAACAAAAGGTTGGTACTACATGAAAATTAAAGGATTAAAAACCTTTTCGCCATTAAATTGGATTGACTACGATAAAAATGCGGTAAAGAAATTCATCCAGGAAGAATTAGGATGGCGCGACTATGGCGGGAAACATTATGAAAATATTTTCACGCGCTTTTATCAAGGGTATATTCTTTATAAGAAATTTGGAATTGATAAACGTAAATCTCATTTAAGTACATTAATCTGTTCGGGGCAAATTACCCGCGAAGAAGCGCTCGATGAAATAAAGAAAAATCCTTATCCAACAGAGGAAATGCTGCTTGAGGACAGAGAATATTTAATAAAAAAACTTGGTATTACTGAGCAAGAATTTCAAAACTTAATGGACTTACCAGTAAAAAAACATACAGATTACCCTTCCATTTTGCATTGGTACGATAGATTGCGACCATACGTTCGTGCAGCAAGGAAAATCAAACAGAAGATTGCAGGTTAATTTAAATGTTAAAATCAGATATCTGATCTCAGAAAATACTCAATTCCAGTTTATGACAAGTTCAAATCAACATACTCATTGCTTGATATGCAATTCAGAAAAACTGAAATTAATGTCAGGTTATGAAATTGCATATTTAACTCGTTGTTCAGATTGTGGCTTCGTTTTTTCATCTCGAATTCCTTCCACGCAGGAACTTATTTCTTATTATGAAGGATATGGGCGCAACGATTATTTAAGTCCCATAACTATTAAGCGTTACCATGAAATTCTCGATCAATTCGAAAGTTCCCGCAAAACCAATAAACTATTGGATGTAGGTTGTGGAATTGGCTA
Source organism: Bacteroidia bacterium (assembly GCA_964203455.1). Classification (GTDB taxonomy): domain Bacteria; phylum Bacteroidota; class Bacteroidia; order M30B66; family M30B66; genus CALQRR01. The sequence goes on along the minus strand of CAXNNF010000070.1, from coordinate 4,061 downwards.
CTTCCTGGAAGTTGCAAAAAAACGTGGATGGGAAGTATATGGAACTGAATATACCGAGGATGCAATTAAAATATGTGAGTCAAAAGGAATCCAAATGAAACAAGGAATTTTGGATCCCACTCATTATGAGCTGGAGAGTTTTGATGTCATTACTTCTTTTGAGGTTATTGAACACATCAATAATCCACAAGTTGAAATTAGTCATATAAGCAGTCTGTTGAGAAAAGGCGGCTTATTCTATCTAACTACTCCCAATTTCAATTCGTTGCTTCGCTTTTACTTAGGTTCAAAATATAATATTATTTGTTGGCCAGAACACCTTTCGTATTATACCCCTTCAACTCTAAACAAACTAATCAAAAAGTACCAGTTCAAAAAGGTATTCATTCAAACTACCGGAATCAGTATAACACGTTTTCTAACGAGCAAAAAACCTTCTTCATCTGAAGAAGAGATCCTTGAAGGCACAGAATTTATTTCAGCGGATACCCAAGACGAAAAACTTCGAACTCGATTTGAATCCAATAAGATCTTAGGGCTTGCTAAGAAAACAATCAATCGCCTTCTTAGCTTCAGTGGAAAAGGTGATGCTATGAAAGGCCTCTTTCAAAAAATCTAATTTATGTACACTATAAAAAATTAGGGCGGCCGAGCACGCTTTCCGCCTTTATCCTTATTCGCAAACTCATAAGGGATGCCGGCTTCAATCGTTGCCGCTCTCTATAATTTCACATTCAAGAATATCTGTAAATTTTCACAATACATAAGCCCCGAATCGTAATTTCGTAATCCGTAATTAATAATTCGTAATTGATAATTGATAACTCATAATTCAAAATAGCCGTGCAACAAATCATCGAATGTGTTCCCAATTTTTCTGAAGGGCGCAATCTCTTCATCATCAAACAAATTACCGACGAAATTGAAGCTATCGAAGGCGTTCGTTTACTCAACGTTGATCCTGGAAAAGCTACAAATAGAACCGTTGTGACGTTTGTAGGTTCACCAAGTCAAGTTATTGAAGCTGCATTTCAAGCAATAAAAAAAGCTTCCGAACTCATCGACATGAGTAAACATTCGGGCGAACACCCACGCATGGGAGCCACCGATGTTTGTCCACTTATTCCTATTTCGGGAATCACGATGGAAGAAACTGCCGAATACGCTCGAAAATTGGCAAAACGCGTGGGCGATGAGTTGGCTATTCCGGCTTATTTATACGAAGCTGCGGCAATCATTCCAGGAAGAAACAATCTAAGTGAAATCCGTTCTGGCGAATACGAAGGATTCTTCAAGAAAATTCATCTGCCTGAATGGAAACCTGATTTTGGTCCAGTTAAAATGAACGAGAAAGCTGGAGCAACTGTCATTGGAGCCCGTGATTTTCTTATTGCATTCAATGTTAATTTGAATACGACTTCCGTTAGACGTGCTAACTCCATTGCATTTGATGTACGTGAACGTGGTCGTGTAAAACGAGAAGGCGATTCGGTAACAGGTAAAATTGTAAAAGACGAACAAGGCAATCAGGTTTATATTCCAGGCAGCTTAAAATCGGTGAAAGCCATCGGGTGGTTTATCGAAGAATACGGCGTTGCTCAAATCTCCATGAACCTAACCAATATTCGCGATACTCCTGTTCATATAGCTTTCGACGAAGTGTGCAAAAAAGCAGACAAGCGTGGGATTCGGGTTACAGGTTCTGAGTTAGTTGGACTTCTGCCATTGAGTTGTTTGCTTGATGCGGGTCGTTATTTTTTGGAAAAGCAACAACGTTCAACGGGAGTTTCTGAAACAGAACTTATAAAAATCGCTGTAAAATCAATGGGACTCGATGAGCTCGGACCATTTGAGCCCGAAAAACGAGTGATTGAATATTTACTAAAAGATGCTTCCGATGAGAAATTGGTGACCATGAGTCTGAAAGTATTCGCTGATGAAACGTCTTCCGAATCGCCAGCTCCAGGTGGTGGATCTATTTCGGCTTATGTTGGAGCTTTAGGAATTGCACTTGCAGGAATGGTGGCAAATCTAAGTTCGCACAAACGTGGTTGGGATGCTCGATGGAAAGAGTTTTCGGATGTTGCTGAAAAAGCAGAATCGCTTAAAAAACAGCTCATTCATATGGTTGATGAAGATACACGAGCGTTTAATAAAATTATGGATGCCTTTGGTTTGCCAAATGGAAGCCGAGATGAAAAAGCTGCTCGTAAAGTGGCCATTCAAGCAGCTACGCTTTATGCAATCGAGGTTCCTTTTAAAGTCATGCAATTGTCGGCCGCAACACTTGACATAATTCAACAAATGGCCGAACATGGAAACCCGAATTCAGTTTCGGATGCGGGTGTGGGAGCACTTTGTGCGCGAACTGCCGTGTTAGGTGCTTGGTTGAATGTGAAAATAAATTGTTCGGGCTACGACGATGCTAATTTCGTTAGTGAAACACTCAATAAATGTGAATCAATCGTAAACGCGGTAAACAAACATGAGACTGCTATACTAGAAATTGTACATCAAAAAATTTCGAATCCGTCTTAAGATTTTTTAAAAATGAATATGAAGCCTGTTCGATTTCTCGGGCAGGCTTTTTTTAATCAATCAGGGTAACGCGTCCAATTAATTGTTTTGCCAAATTCTCAGAATTGGTAACTGTTGCGCGCCAAACATACACATCTTGTTGGCATGGATTTCCTAGATATTCTCCGTTCCAACCCTCAAGAGGATCGCTTCCTTCATAAATTAGTTCTCCCCAACGATCGAAAATTTCCAATAAAAAATTCTTCGCATAGGTAACTTTTATTAAGAATAACTCATTGGTGCCATCACCATTCGGGGTAAATGCATTGGGTGCATAAATAGTTGGAAATGGATTAATCTCAATGCTTTTACAAAGTTCATCAATACAACCATGAAGAGATGTTACACGCAAACAAGCCGTAAATTGACCTGTATCAGGAAACACATGCGTTGGAGATTCCTGTGTTGAGATTGTTCCATCACCAAAATCCCAACGATACGTATTGGCCAATTCACTTTCCTGAATAAAATGGTATTCTGGGTTTAAGATATCTGCAATTTGAGGATTATAACTAAAGCGCGCTTCTGGCATAGGATAAACCTCAACAATTCCCTCCGAAACAAGTGCTGATGAACATCCATAAACATCGGTTAACGAAACTGTAGCATCCTGTGAACCACTCTCAGTAAAACAAATATTCTGTATTTGACCTAGACCATTTTCACCATTTGTAAAATTCCAGTTGAATGTCTGCAATGAAGCCGTGCCTGTCGAATTCAAAGAGAAATTAACGCAAACTGGTGAACATCCTTGCACAACATCGGCAGTAATAATCCCTTGAGGTAGTTCTCTTAATAAAACAGCATGCGAATCAACAGCTGCGCAACCAAAAATATCGGTTGCAATGGCAGAATAGATTCTTGAAACGTTTGGATTATCAGTTAATGTATCTCCTTCTGTACTGAATCCTGGCCAAACAATATTGGTGTGGCTTGTTCCACCTGAAGCTTCTGCTACTAATAATATCTCTTCTCCTTCGCAAACATAATCGCTACCCGAAATCACAATCTGGACTGGATCTGGTTGAGGCAGAACAATAGTTGCAGCTTGAAAACATCCGTTTGCATCGGTAACATTTACTTGATATGTTCCTGCAATTAAATTTTCTGCATTTATGCCTGTTTGACCATTAACCCAAGTTACAGAATAAGGTGCTGTCCCTTGATTTAAATCGGCTTGAAGAGCACCGTCATTATATCCAAAGCATGTAATTGGGTGTGTAATAAATGGATCTATTTCAACAAGTGGAATTTCAGAAACTTGAAGCGCCGTATCTATTATACATCCATTCAAATCGCGCACAGCAACAGAATATGTGCCTGCATCTAAATTGTTGAATTGTTGTTGCGTCCCAAAATTTCCATTATTAAAACTGTACTGATAAGCTGCAGTGCCACCATTTACTGATTGAACAGCGATACTTGCATTTGTTAAATTACAGGTTGCCACTTGAACAGTTACGTTCATTTGTGATGGACCCGGA
>CAXNNF010000069.1:0-5997 GCA_964203455.1 Bacteroidia bacterium | reverse complement strand
TTAGATGTTGTAACATTCGCTCCCGCTTTTAATGACTCAATGGCTTTTTCGTATTGCTTAAGCTGAATTGCTGCAATTCCATTGTATAAGTAAACGGTGGGTTGATATGGAAATAATTCCATGGCCTCTTTGCTTAAATCAAACATATTTTGATAATTACTCAACTCCGAATCGATCAGCAAAAGTTGAGTCCACACATTGAACCGCGCTTTGTCGGAAGCCAAAACCAACATATATTGCTCACGTGCTTCTTTCAATTTTTCTTCCCTCAAAAGAAAATCACCATAAACAGCATGTGCCTGCGGATCTTGAGGATGTGCCAAAACCAATTCTCGGCAAAGCTCCATGGCTTGATAACTCAATTCTTGATATTGCAAGGTGATATCGAAATACGATGAAAGCACCTGGATTTTTAATTCCAATGAGCTTTCTGGATTAGCAAATGCTTTTTTTAACTCTTGATATGAATTTTCTTTATCTCCCTGACGACGATAATATTCGGCTAATGAAAAGTGTACACTGGGATTTTCTGGGTCACGTTTAATGATTTCATTATACTCTTCAAGTGCCTTTTCGGGTTGATTGGTATCTTCATAAATCTCCGCTAAAAAACCTCGGTAACCAATTTCATCAGGAAAAGCATTCATCAATTTCTGAATCTCGAGAATTGCCTTTTCTGGTTTCCCAAGCTGCATAAATAAGTTCTTTTTTTGGAGCGCAACCTCTTCATTTACACCGGATAAAATTTCCAATTCTTCATATACTTTGGCTGCTTCGCTGTACTTTTTGTCGTTCACTAAAGCCGTTCCGAGACCAAAAAGATATTCTTGATTATTTGGATATTTTTTATGCAGCTGATTCATTAATTGAGCGACTTCACCAAATTTCCTGTTTTGGGCATAAATATCGGCAAGCGACAATTTGTACCATTTGTTTGAATCATCAAAACGAACCGCATTTTTTCCGCTTAGTTCTGCTAAATCGGAATTGCCTGTATTTAAATAAACTTGGCTCAACTCAAAATGAGCAGCCGAAGCTCTTGGATTTATTCGGATTGCTTGTTGAAATTTGACTTGTGCCTGACTAAAATTCCCGAGAAGCTTTTCCTTTGTTGCATCAAAAAAGAGAAACTCAAAATCGATTCTGTCTTTTTCGGAGAGCGTTTCTGCTCCATTGTTTGACTTTGGAGCACTCGCGCTCTGTTTGCTTTTACATGAAGCCAATAAACAAATAAGTACAAAAAAATACAGGAGCGATTTTACTGGATGCATGTTATTTTTTTAAATCCCGGTCGAAGAAACGGAGTAATCACCAACACTCAAATCGAGCATTTGGTTTTTTATTTCCACGAAACTTCCAATCATTGAATTGCCTATAACGCTGTTTTGTATGCGCGTATTTTTCTGAACGATCGAATTTCGAATAATCGTGTTTTCGATAATACAACCATCTGCAAGTGAAACATGCGGGCCAACTACTGAATTGACGATTGTAACACCTTTGCCAATGAAACATGGTTCGATAATAAGTGCGTTTCTATTGATCAACGAAGCATCGATTAAATTTTCGCCCGATTTAGATTCTAACCAACGAGCGTGTGTATAAACGGTGTTGTTTTTATTTCCGCAATCGAGCCATTAGATTACTTTTCCAGGAGCGAACTTCAAACCCTTTTGCTTCATGTTTTCGAGCGCATTGGTAATTTGATATTCTCCCTTTTCTTTCAAATCGTTGTCGATAAGGTACTGTAATTCCTTGCGTAGATTTTCACCGTCGCGGAAATAATAAATTCCGATGATTGCCAGGTCAGAAATGAATTCTTGGGGCTTTTCCACAAAATCGGTGATGTTCCCTTCATCATTCAATTTAACCACACCAAATGGCTTCGGATCTTCAACCTGCTGAACCCAAATTACGGCGTCTTTCGATTCATCGAGAATGAAATCGGCTTTGAATAAGGTATCTGCAAAAGCAACGATGAGTTTTCCTTCCATCGATTCGGCTGCACATAAAACGGCATGAGCTGTTCCCAATGCTTCTACCTGATGATAAATGCTTCCTTTTGCCCCAACTTTTTCGGCAACGGCAATCAGACTTTTTTCAGCTTCTTTACCAAAATCACCAATCACAAATGCAATTTCCTCAATGGGTTCGTGGCAGGTTCTTGCAAGTTCTTCCACGATGTGATGCACCATCGGTTTGCCTGCAAATTCAATAAGTGGCTTGGGTGTTACGAGTGTATGAGGCCGCATGCGTTTTCCCATGCCTGCCATTGGGATTATGATTCTCATAAATAAATGCTAAGTATTAATGAACTCCGGTATGACCAAATCCACCGACACCTCTTTCTGAATCGGCAAGTTCGGAACTTTCTTCCCATTCAGCTTGCTCGTGTTTTGCAACGACCAATTGAGCTATTCGTTCGCCGTCATTGATGGTGAAAGCAATATCCGAAAGGTTAACTAAAATCACCTTAATCTCACCACGATAATCTGCATCAATGGTTCCGGGTGAATTTAAAACGGTGATGCCATGCTTTGCTGCGAGTCCACTGCGAGGGCGTACTTGACCTTCTGCACCAACGGGTAATTCTATATATAAACCAGTTGGAATCAAGGCTCTTCCCAGAGGCGAAAGCGTGATGGGTTCCGGTAAATTTGCACGGAGGTCGCATCCGGCTGCATGTTCAGTTCCATATTCCGGCAGAGAGTGTGCCGATTTATTAATGATTCTGATCTTCATTCTCTGCAATTTTGCTGTTTGTTTCTGGCGAAAATACGCTTTTTTTTCTTACTTCAAAAAGCCATACAAGTCCAATAAACAGGAATAAAACTAAGACTTTTAAGACATGTGAAAGCATTCCTTCCATAGGAAGAAAATGTGAATATGAAAAAACCAACACTGCAGCAAAAAGCGGGTAGCCAATTACACGCTTCAAATCGTATTGCACAGGAAAAAACCGTTGACCTAAAAAGTAAGACACAACCATCATCAAGAAATACACGACAAAAGTTGCCCAAGAAGCGCCTACATATCCGTAATGAGGCACCCATAAAAAGTTGAGTAGTAAGGTAATTAGGGATCCAAAAATTGCCAACCAAGCACCAATAAATGTGCGGTCGTTGAGCTTAAACCAAATGCTCAAATTGAAAAATATTCCCAAAAATAAATTCGCCATGAGTAAAATTGGAACAATGGAAAGGCCATCATAATAGGCTTCTCCTATGAAATATTTTACAATATTCATGAAAAGTAAAACTCCCAAATAAATAATGCTACAAGCAATGACAAACCAATGCATCACTTCGGCATACAGTCTTTTTGCATGTTTCTCGCGTGCTTGCGAAAAGAAAAAAGGTTCAGCAGCAAAACGAAATGTTTGTATGAAAATGGTCATCAAGATGGCGACTTTGTAACAGGCACCAAAAACGCCCAATTCGTGCATGGCAATGGACTCGGGTAACTGGTATTTCATGCTTACCCGACTAAACATTTCGTTGGTGATACCGGCCAAACCACCAATAAGCAAGGGCAATCCATAGCGCATCATTCTTTTCCATAATGCAGTGTCGAACTTCCAAGACATCTTCCACATGTCGGGCATGAGCATTAAAAAAGTTGCCAGACTTGCTACTAAATTGGCAATAAAAACATAACCAATTCCAATTTCAGGTTTGTAAATAAAATCTATTATTTCGATAGAAGTAGGACTTCCGTTTTTCAAAATCCAAGGGCACAGAATCAGAAAGAAAACATTTATGAAAATGTTGATTCCGATATTAAAAAGCTTAAAAACAGCAAATTTCACAGGTCGATTTTCCAATCGAAGTCGAGCAAAAGGAATACTTGTTATGGCATCGGTAGCAAGAATTAAAGCAAACCAAACAATGTATTCGGCATGGTTGGTATAGCGAATTTGGTTTGCAATGGGTTGAGAAAAAATCCAACAAATCAAAAAGAAAGCAAGCGAGCTGAAAAATAATGAAATGAGTGACGTTGCGTAAACGTTTGGTCGATCCTCTTGGTTGCTCGCGAAACGGAAAAAAGCGGTTTCAAAGCCATAGGTAAGCACAATCATCAAAAATGCCACATACGAATACATCTCCGTAACAACGCCATACGCCTCAGGCATAAAAACTCGTGTGTGCAGCGGAACAAGTAAGTAATTGAGCAATCGACCTACAATGGAACTTAATCCATAGATGGCAGTTTGTCCGGCAAGTTTACGAAGAGGATTCACGCTTTTTCAGGCATTCGATAGCAACAAAGAAAGAATGTTTTAGGGAATAAGCGGAAGAATTATTTAGAAAATTGATTTGTAAAAAAGTTGACGATTGATAATAAAAAAAGAACCGAGTGATAAAAAAGAAATATCTCTCCTTGTTTATAAAAACTAAATCAGTTCGATGATTATTTATCGGCAACGTAATAAGCTACTAAGAATCAATAATATTCCCTTAAATCAACTGTTTTTCCCTCCAAACCTGAGTAAACCTTTATAATAACTCTTTTAGTCTTTGAATCCCATACAACATCCCCTTCATTTCCTTGGAACCCAACATAACTTTGCTCTGAAACACCTCTACAACAAGATCCATAACCTATACTAGAACCAATCCCAATTTCTACAAGAGATTTACCATTTCCACGAATTGTGAAATTGATCGTTTTATTATTTGCTTCATTTTTTATTGAGAATGAATAAATAGAAACAAGAAAGACTGTAGAAAGGATGATAAGAATGTATTTTTTCATTATTTCAAAATTTAATTAATTAGAAAAATTTCATTTCAAATGTAGTTTTTTAAACCCGTCGTTTGATTAAAAGCAATAATAAAATATCTTTAAAAGCATCATTCTATTCTAGTTATTATTATGTAGTAAGAATTTATTTTATCCCAATCATTAGAAGAAACGATGATTATCTTCCTTTAAACTCAGCTTTCCGTTTACCCAGAAATGCCTGTGTTCCTTCTTTAAAATCTTCTGTGTTGAAGCTTGCTCCAAACTCGCGAATTTCAGTATTGAAGCCATTTTCGTCGAATTGAAAATGTGCATTTACACAACGAATAATTGCTGCTATAGCGAGAGGCGCCTTGGTTCCAATTTTAGTAAGAATTTCAGTAGTCTTCGCAATAAGCTCCTGCTGAGGAACAACGTGATTTACCAATCCTAAACGATGCGCTTCTTCGGCACCAATCAAATCGGCTGTCATAAGCAGTTCGAGTGCTTTACTTTTTCCAATCAATTGCACAAGTCGTTGCGTTCCAGCATATCCAGGAATTAATCCTAGGTTCACTTCGGGCTGACCGAAACGTGCATTTTCAGAAGCGATTCTTAAATGACAAGCCATCGCTAATTCACAACCGCCACCAAGAGCAAATCCATTAACCGCAGCAATAACGGGCTTTGCAGATTGCTCAATACTATTAAAGACCTCGCCGCCTTCGCGACTTAAACGCTCACCTTCAATGGAGCCAAATGAGGCAAACTCACTGATATCGGCACCTGCCACAAAAGCTTTTTCACCAGAACCAGTTAATATCATCCCAAATACATCGGGGTTTTTATTTCCGGCAGCAACGGCTTGCCCAATTTCTTGAATGGTTAAATGATTGAGCGCGTTAAGCTTATCGGGACGATTAATGGTAATGGTTTGAATTCCGTCGTTTACAGTAACGAGAATGTTTTGGAAGTTCATGGGCGCTGATTTAAAATGTATTGTTGAAGTTGAGATATGCTTAGACGAACGCGTCCTTTATGATAAAGCATATCGCTGTAATTGTAATGTTTGTTTTTACGTAGTTCTTTTTGTTGTTCTATTGGTAAAGCGATGACCTCTTTGCAAACATCCGAACAACAGCCATTGAATGCATCTTTGCAGGTATCACACTGTATGAAAAGCAAATTGCAATCTACATTTGCGCAATTGGTATGTGTATCGCAACTTTGGCCGCATTGGTGACAATTGCTGAGAATGTCGTCTGTAATTCGTTC
>CAXNNF010000068.1:0-6008 GCA_964203455.1 Bacteroidia bacterium | reverse complement strand
CGAAAGGGTATTCTTTTCAGGCAATCTCAAGCATTTTATTTTTCTGTTAGGGTTAGGAGAAAAAATTATTTAGGATTATACAAGCTTATTTTTTATCGCAAACATCACCAATCCAGTTTTCGATTTCATATTCAGTTTACTAAACAAAGACTTCCGAAAGCCATCCACCGTGCGCACATGAACAGACATGATATGGGCAATTTCTTGGTAGGTATATTCCCGATCATTGCAGATTAATCGTATTAACTCCATTTCGCGGGGTGAGATTTTTTCAATCAACGAATCAATCGGTTTGTTATCTTGAATAACCTTCTCCGAAGCTTGAATGATTCGCTGTTTTAAAATTTCGGGTTTGATTGTTTTGGATTCTGCAGAAAAAAGTCCAACCTCTAATAAGCGATCAAGCATTTCTTGGTTGTCGTCGGCAGTTATCAAAATAACAGGCAAGAAAACACCCATTTTCTGCATGTTTAAAAAGGTTTGTTCGCCAGTTATTCCTTTCAAATGATTATCTAAAATAATGACATCCGAATGCTTGTCTTGTTTTATGCTCGTTAAAAAATCCTCGCCTGATTCAAATTCATGCACGACGCGCATTCCATTCCAACTATTAATAAGAGCAGAAAGTCCAGACCTCACAACAGAATGATCGTCAACAATTGAAATCTTGATTACTTTCATAATAACAAAAGTATCGCTTTTAAAACTATAGATAAATTTTTAGATACTATGAAAAAACATAGTGTTATATTATATTTATTTGGCTATTTTGTGCCGTGAAGAATTTTCTAGTTTTTGCATTTTTATTGAAAGGAATTTGTTCATACGGAACTTCTATAACCATAGGAGAAAAGCCAGAAGTATTTTCGTTTTTCAAACCCAATATTTATGTAAGTCATTACTATAATTTAAACAACCTGAATCCGAATGAGCTATTTAAAGCGCTCGACGAACATAAATTCCAATTGCTAGCGCAAAACATCTACAATTCAGGCTCTACAGATTATTATCATTATTTATCGGTTGATATAGTTAATACAAAACCCAGTACTGAACTTATTTATTGGGTAATTAAAAATTCAGCTATTAATAGAATTCAACTATATAGCAGAACAAATACAGAGATAAAAACGTACGAAGAATTTGGTGATTATTATCAGTTCGATAAACGCCCGGATGATTTCTTTCTATTGAGCGCTCCTTTAATTATTGAACAAAATGCTAAAACTACCTTCATATTGAAGTTAGATAAACGAAAAGAGAATTTATTTATCGCATTTAATTTCTATTATCCTAAGCACTATCAAAAATTTAAAAATCAACTTTATTTAATTTTTGGTGTATTCTCAGGAGTATTGATATTAATGGCATTTATTAATTTATTTCTGTATTTCTCTTTCAATGATCGAATCCATCTATATTATATTGTTTATGTTATTGCCAATTTATTTGTAATCCTATCTTTTGAAGGTCTTGATTTCCAGTTTTTTTATCCTGATTACCCCCAATTTAGTAACATATCCCGCTATTTATCAACATCCATTGAATTGGCGATGTCAATCATTCTCTACCGCAAATTTGTTGGGATCTCTTTGTGGAATAGAGGTAATCTGGTTCAAATACTATTGACTATTTCACTTGCTTGCAACCTATTTTTTATTCCCTTTTCTTTCTTTGTTTTTAATGATTATGAAAATGTAATTATTTCAAAAACATTGTTTTTAAGGATATTCTCTATAACAAATTTTTTAACTATGGGCTTGATCATTATTTCTGCCATTCAGAAATACCGATCTGGATTTAAACCTGCATTGTTTTTTATAGTTGCTGTAGGAATTCTTTATTTAGGAGGTATTGAATATTCTTTGAACGTAAATGGAATTATTAAAGAAGATCATTTACTCAAAAATATTATTCCCAATACACTTGTTTATGGCATTATGGCGGAAGTGCTTATTGTTTGTTTGGGAATTGTTTCACGCTACAATCAGTTTAAAAAAGAACGCGATGATTTTCAAAAACAAATTAGTTCAAAACAAATTGAATTAAATAATGCATCTATTACTTTCCGTGAGCAAGAAAGAAAACGAATTTCCGACAACATTCATGACGAAATAGCCAGCCGCATTTTCGGAGTTCGGATGATGACCGAAGCCATAAAAAACAAAACTGAATCAACCGAAATATCAAATCAACTCAGCGAATTACGCCTATCGCTCGATACAATCGCCGAAAAAACCCGATCCGTCATTTTAGACTTAAACGATTCATCAAAAACTAATTTGGCGGTTTTTACGAAAGAACTTGTAGAACTGATTAATGAATTCGCTCAAAATTCTCAAAAGAAATTTATTATCGATGAATTAAATACAGATACAAATTTTGAAATTCCACAATTAACTTCCGATCAATTGCTCATTACTTTTCGTGAAACCTTTACTAATTTCTTAAAACATTCCAGCGCTGAAGAACTTTCTATTGCAGTTAAACTAGATACTAATTCCATAGAATTCAAGCTTGTCGAATTCAACCCAAAAGAAAATCCACTTCCCTTTAAAGAAGGAAATGGAGTTCGATCCATCAAAAAACGCATGGAGAGTATCGCTGGAAATATTCATTGGGAATTCGACGGAAATTTAATTACGCGTATCTCCGTTCCAATCGAAAAACATTCGTAATTCGTAATTCGTAATTCGTAACTCGTAATTAATAATTCGTAATCCGTAATTCGTAATTTATAATTCGTAATTTATCTCACCTCCGCTCCCGGATTCACCATCTCATTAGGCTGAACAAATTTCAATTTCCCATCCGAATCTTCTGCCATCAAAATCATTCCTTGACTTTCTATTCCTTTGATTTTACGGGGTTCTAAATTGAGTAACAAACTCACTTGCTGCCCAATAATATTCTCGGGTGCAAAATGCTCTGCAATGCCCGAAACAACAGTGCGTTTGTCAATACCTGTATCAACCAGTAATTGAAGTAATTTATCGGCCTTGGGAACTTTTACTGCCTCGAGAATGGTCCCAACACGGATGTCCATTTTCATGAATTCGTCATAAGTAATTGCTGGTTTCACTGGATTATGTGCTTTGATTGTTTGTTGAGAAATTACTTTGGATGCTTCCAATTTTCTTAATTGAAGTTCTACCTGCTCATCTTCAATTTTCTTGAATAATATTTCGGGAATACCAATCGCATGGCCTTTTGGAAGATGACTTACCAATAAATCGTTCCAAGTAAATGTTTCCGGCAAGTTCAACATCTTGCGAATGCGCGCACTCGTGTCGGGTAAAAACGAAGATAATGCCACCGACAATCGACATACAATATCCAAACTATAAGCAATGATCTTTTCAACTTCTTCCTTGTCGGTTTCTAAATTCAATTTCCAAGGTTGAGCATCGGCCAAATATTTATTTCCTGCACGTGCAAGATTAATTGTTTCGATCAAAGCTGCACGAAATTCATATCCTAAAATCAAGTCTGGAACACGCTCAAATATGCGAGCTGCTGCATCTTCCACTTCGGCTGATGGGTTGAATTCGGAAGTTGGTACTTTGCCTCCAAAATACTTGTGAGTGAGCACCATTACCCGATTAACGAAATTCCCCAAGATGTCAGCCAATTCGCTATTAACACGGGTTTGATAATCTTTCCAAGAGAAATCGCTGTCTTTGGTTTCGGGAGCAATGGACGTTAATACATAACGCAGTTCATCTCTTCTGCCTGGAAAATCCTCTAAATATTCGTGCAACCAAACGGCCCAATTGCGTGAAGTGGAAATTTTATCCCCTTCTAAATTCAAAAACTCATTTGCAGGAACTTGGTCGGGCAGAATGTAATCGCCGTGAGCTTTTAATATTGCGGGGAAGATGATACAATGGAAAACGATATTGTCTTTCCCAATAAAATGAACCAATTGCGAATGTTCGTCTTGCCAATAAGGTTTCCAGTCTTTTCCGGTTTTTTCGGACCATTCGCGAGATGCTGAAATGTAGCCGATGGGAGCCTCAAACCATACATACAATACTTTCCCGTCTTCGCCAGTGAGTGGAACTTTTACGCCCCAATCCAAATCGCGGGTAATGGCTCTTGGCTGCAATCCTTGATCGAGCCAGGATTTACATTGACCATAAACCGTTGGGCGCCATTTGTCTTTTTGTGTCAACATCCAATCGTTAATCCAAGCAGCTTGGTATTTATCCAAAGGCAAAAACCAATGTTTGGTCGATTTTTTAATGGGTGTATTTCCACTCAATTTGGAACGAGGACTAATTAAATCATCTGGACTTAATGACTTACCACATTTCTCGCACTGATCGCCATAGGCATTTTCGTTTGCACAATTGGGACAGGTTCCAATGATGTATCGATCGGCTAAAAATGTTTGTTCTTGCTCATCGAAAAATTGCTCCGTTACTTGTTCGGTAAATTCTCCTTTATTATACAAATTCGTAAAAAATTCCTTAGCCGTTTCGTGATGAATTGCTGCTGAAGTGCGTGAATAGACGTCGAATGAAATACCCATATCGGCAAATGCATCGCCCATAATCTTGTGGTATTTATCGACTACATCTTGTGGTGAAATGCCTAAATCTCTCGCCTTCAAGGTAATGGGAACGCCATGTTCATCGCTTCCGCAGATAAATAAGACATCTTTCCCCATGAGGCGCAAAAAACGAACGTATGTATCGGCAGGCAAATAACAACCAGCAAGATGTCCAATATGAACAGGGCCATTCGCATACGGAAGGGCTGCAGTAACAGTATAACGCTTAGGAGATTTCAAGAACGCGAATTTTAAAAGGCAAAGATAGAGTTTGATTCAAACCTGCTAAGAATTAAATTCAGATAATCCATGTTAAAATCCACCCCAACTCATATTCCGTAATTCGTAATTCGTAATTGCCAATTCGTAATTTGTAATTGATAATTCTTAATTTCATCTCCGTTCCGGTTCCGTTTTTTTTTTCATCTAAACAACGAAACCACATGGCTGCTCACAATGAACTTGGAAAACTCGGCGAACAACTCGCTACCGATTATCTTATTGAGAAAGGATATACGATACTCGAACAAAATTGGCGGAATCGCTTCGAGGAAATTGATATCATCGCATCAAAAGATCAATATTTAATTATCGTTGAAGTAAAAACGCGCAGCAACCTCCACTTTGGAAATCCTGAAGATGCCGTGAGTTTGAAAAAACAACGTTTGTTGGTAAACGCTGCCGAAGTGTATATCAACCAAAAAAACAGCACGCTGGAAACCCGTTTCGACATAATTTCAATTGTCGCTCATGACGAAAACCATGCTATCTCGCACATTCTCTGGGCTTTCAGTCCTTTTGATTAATGATGAAGATTTTGGGTACTTTTGCAGATTCAAGAAATGACTATGGCCAAGAAAGCGGCGGAGAGCGTTAACGAACCTGAGACAGGCGAAAAACGTCCGAAAAGATTAAAGAAAACTGAACTCGAAGAAGCCCCGCGGGAGCGGCGCACACGAGTAAAAAAGGATGAACCTGCTACCGAAAAAGTAGTCAGAAAAACGGCAAGTGCTGCTTCGAAAGAAGCGGTCGATAAGCCCATCAGAAAACCTCGTGCAGCGAAAGAGATTTCAGAAAGCCCCAAACCAGAACGTGCACCTTCTACCAAAGCTCCCAAAGAGGATTATGGTGTTGATGCTTTTGCTCGACTCATTCCGGGCAAGAAACGCGAAGGAATGGTGAAACGAGCTCCGCGCGGTGAAAAGCCATCAGGAAATTTCAACCAAGAATCATCTTCGGAAAGACCTGCAAAAACGTTTTTCAAAGAAAGCGATAAACGTGGCGATAATGCCGAATGGGGATCTGACCGACCTGCTCCAAGGAAACGTGAAGGAATGATTCCTCGCAAAGACAATGACAGTTTCGGGAAATCTTCTTCTGATCGTCCAGCGCGTCGGGATGATAAGCCTTTTGAAAAACGCGATTTCGATCGTCCGGCACGTCGTGATGATAG
>CAXNNF010000067.1:0-6041 GCA_964203455.1 Bacteroidia bacterium | reverse complement strand
CACCTATATAAATATGTTTACCTGAAGTGTATTCGATTTCAGATTTTTCAGAACGGTCAAGTTTGCCATTTATGAATAGCAATAAAGAATCTTGCTTTTCCGAATAAACTCCTGTTAGTTGGTGCCATTTTCCTTTTTCAAGTTGGGTCCCGAATGCACATTTCCGAAGTGATGCTGTATTACCTTTTGAATCAGCAATTTCAAATACAACTTTATTGTCTGTATCAATCCACAAGCTAAATCCGCCATGAAACGACATGTTGCTTATAATTGTCTGATCGTAAGCGCTCCCATCGTTTTTAATCCAAGCAGAAACTGATAGGTCGCCTGAGAAATTGAGGGTTTCATTGGGTTCAAAAACCGCCATGCCTTTTTCAATTGCCTGAAAGTTTTTTGCTGCACCAAAACGACCTTCTTCGTCTGTTGTTCCTTTAAATTCGCCGGGAAGATTTCGCTTACCCGCCGTTTGAAAATCACCGTTCAGATGCCAAACAGTTCGAAAAGTTCTGTCGAAAGTAGCATTGGAGCTCTGCATTACGGCATCCGATTTTCCATAATACATGTAAATTTCGTTTTCTAGTTTGGATAATTTTTTGAAGCTGACCCAAGCCGTTAATTTGCCCGTTTCAGGATTATAGCGCTCTATTTGAAATGGCAGAATTTGAAGACCATCTTTCGATGTGAATACGATATCTTCCGCATTCCTGTTCGAAATAAACCCACCATAAGAAGTGGATTCCAATTCGTCCAAACGCAAACTAACGAGTATAGGAAAATTTTGAAATTCCTGATTAATTGGCAGCTTTTCTGGATGAACATGTATTTTCTTTCTGCCTGAAAATCCTTCTAAAATTCCCGCTTGAGGATGATTTCGTTCCTTTAATTGTTGTGCTCTGCCCTCGGAAACATTACCAATAAATTGATACAAAAAGTAGATACTTGAAAGTAATATTCCGAATGTGAAAACTACTGCGCTTTGGCGAAGTCGGTTGCGCGTGCGATTACTTAGACGATTACTAGTGCGTAAACGTTGTTTCATGAATGTGATTTTGGAATGTTAAATTGAATTTTATTTATTGCTTGCATTGCCACCAACAGTGGGTGCAGCTCCTGTTTTTACTCGAACAACATCCGAGTAAGTATAAGTGCGATCAACACCAACTTGCATAATACGATAGTGAGCTTCATCAGTTGGAGGTGCTACATCTATCCAAGAATAAAATAACTTGATGTTTTTATCAGATCCAACGCGGTCTTTAAATCCTAAGGATTCGAAGTTGGTTCCATCATTCGATCGTTCAATAATGTATACACCATCTTTTCGATCGTTTTTGACCATCCAGCGTAAATAGACTTTCCCCTCCACATTTACTGGTGAAAAGGAGATGAAATTATCTACATCATCTTTTATCAATGCAGGTGAATCTGAGGGTGCTGCAACTACAAATGTTTGTGTGTTTTGCGCATGAATATTTATAGAAAAAAACACAATTCCTATAATAACAATAAATTGGAAACGTGATGTCGAGAGGAAAATAGGTCTTGTTTTCATGACAATATTTTCTTCTCCAAAACGAGGCATTCCTTTCAAGAGTTGCCTAGTTCATGCACGCAATGCCCATGGGACTTACATGTGTAAGAAACCTAAACCGAAATCAAATTGATTTTACTATTTCAATAATAGAAATATGAAAGAGTTTACAAGCAATCATTACCGCTGAAATCGAAACAGAATGAACGATTGCTAGTTTTCTTCTTCAACCAGATCTTTTTCAACCTTGAGATTATCGATGATGAAAAGCTGACGATCGGGTGTATTTTTCCCCATATAAAACTCCAAAAGCTGCGGAAGATTTTCCTCTCTTTTGTAAATAACGGGCTCCAATCGAATATCTTTTCCTATGAAATGCTTGAACTCGTCCGGAGAAATTTCACCCAATCCCTTGAATCGAGTAATCTCAGGGTGCTTTCCAACTTTCACAATGGCTTCTCGACGTTCGTCTTCTGAATAACAATAATACGTGTCTTTCTTATTTCGAACACGGAAAAGGGGCGTTTGCAGAATATACAAATGTCCATTCTTAACCAAATCGGGGAAAAATTGGAGGAAGAACGTAATCATGAGCAATCGAATGTGCATTCCGTCAACATCGGCATCGGTAGCAATTACGATGTTGTTATAACGCAAATCGTCCATGCCATCTTCAATATTTAATGCACTCTGAAGCAGGTTGAATTCTTCGTTTTCGTATACGATTTTCTTTGTTAAACCATAGCAATTAAGCGGCTTCCCCTTTAAACTAAATACAGCTTGTGTATTCACATCGCGGCTTTTTGTAATAGAGCCAGATGCCGAATCTCCCTCGGTAATGAACAAGGTTGTATCTAATCGAACTGCATGATTGCTATTATAATGAACGCGGCAATCGCGGAGTTTTTTATTATGCAGACTTACTTTTTTAGCTCGTTCTCTGGCAAGTTTCCGAATACCGCTTAATTCTTTTCGCTCTTTTTCGCTCTGAATAATTTTATGCAATAATGCTTCTGCAACATCAGCATGTTTATGCAGATAATTGTCTAGTTCTTTCTTTAGAAAATCGATAACAAACGTGCGAATTGCAGGTCCGTCGGGAGCTATTATTTGAGAACCCAGTTTGGTCTTGGTCTGACTTTCGAAAACCGGTTCAACCACTTTCACACTAATTGCCACAATGATGGATTGACGAACGTCGTTGGCATCAAAATCTTTTTTGTAAAACTCCCGAACCACCTTCACAACGGCTTCTCTCAAAGCAGCTTGGTGTGTTCCGCCTTGTGTGGTATGTTGTCCATTAACAAACGAATAATATTCTTCGCTGTATTGGTTACCATGCGTCATCGCAATCTCGATGTCTTCTCCTTTTAGATGAATAATTGGATATAAAGGTTCTCCGCTGAGATTTTGTTCGAGTAAATCGTAAAGACCGCGCTCCGATTTAAAAACCTGTCCATTGAAGTGAATGCTTAAGCCTGTGTTGAGGTATGCATAATTCCAAAGCATTTTTTCAACATACTCGCTGATAAATTTATAGTTTCCGAATATGGCTTCATCGGGCAAAAACTGTACAAGCGTTCCTTTGGAATCGTTCGTATCGGTTATATCGGTCTCATTCGTTAAGTTGCCTTTTTCGAATTCGGCCATTTTCAATTTCCCGTCGCGCACCGATTGCACCTTGAAATAACTCGAAAGCGCATTCACGGCTTTTGTTCCGACACCATTTAAACCTACTGATTTCTTAAACGCAACCGAATCGTACTTTGCGCCCGTATTGATTTTGGAAACCACATCCACTACTTTACCAAGTGGAATTCCACGGCCATAATCGCGCACACGAACCATGCGATCTTTGATGGTAATTTCGATTTTTTTACCAAATCCCATCACGTACTCATCAATACAATTATCTATCGATTCTTTGAGTAATACATAAATCCCATCATCGAGTGAGGAGCCATCTCCTAACTTTCCAATATACATTCCCGGTCGAAGGCGAATATGTTCCTTCCAATCAAGTGATTTTATGGAGTCGTCGTTATACGTGCTATCTGTTTGCTCAGCCATGAAACAAAAATATGGAATGAATTCAACCTAACGCTATTATGCTGCAATGAATTATTAACGAAATGAGCAGGTGATTTTTTTATTTATAAGCTTCGGTTTTTACAAAATAAATCCTGTTTACATTTGTTTTTAATTTGATTAATTCCGCATGTTTATTTCAAAAGAAGTAGTTCAAGGATCTTATACCTGGGAAGATTATTTAAGTTTATGCGAGAACTTAGTTGCTGAAAATAAATCTACCGGGCCAGTTCAAACAGTCGAACATGCGCATTATTCATCCTTGAATTTAAGTCGAATGAAACGTGTATTTAAAACGTTTCAAGTGAATAGTGAAACCGCCATACAGTTTTCTGAAACTCCTCGCCAACTTTGGCTTTTAATTACAGAGTCATGGTGTGGGGATGCAGCTCAAATTGTTCCTGTATTGGCAAGATTAGCAGCTTTAAGTTCAACAATCCAATTTCGAATTATCTTACGTGACGAGCATCTCGATATCATGGATTTGTTTTTAACGAATGGAGGAAGGGCTATTCCTAAACTTATTGGCCTAAATCCCGATACATTCGAAGTGAATTGGCATTGGGGGCCAAGGCCACAAGGTGCAACTGATGTGGTGAATCGTTGTAAAAATGAAGGTTTAGAGAAAGAACAAATTGCACTTGCTCTCCAAGAATGGTACAATCAAGACAAAGGAATTGGTGTTTCAGAGGAGCTAACAAATCTTGTCTTCTTTAAATAGGAATGGGATTTATTTCTTAGGCCTATTCCTATGCTTTTTCATGTAAAAAATTCAATTAAACATTTCCCTTGGATAATTGTTTTTAGATTAAATTTGCACAAATATTACAATGAACAAAGATGGCAGATTTGCGTCAGATTGCAATTGGAGATATACATGGATGTGTTAAAACATTTCGCTTTTTGGTTCACAATGAATTGCAGGTGACTTCAGATGATCATCTGATTTTGCTTGGTGATATTATTGACCGAGGACCCGATTCGAAAGGAGTGATAGACGAAATTTTTGCGCTTAGAGATCGTGGAATTCGGGTGCAAGTGCTTCAAGGAAATCATGAAGAAATGATGATCAATGCATCTCAAAGCAACGAAAGTAATGACTATTGGCTTCGGAACGGTGGGCAAGAAACGTTGGATAGTTTTGGTGTAAAGCATGTTTCAGAAATTCCAATAAGCTATCTTGATTTTATTCGTTTTACTGAATTATATGTTGAAACTGCAGAGAATATTTTCGTTCATGCGGGCTTAAATTTTAAAAAAGACGACCCGTTTTCAGATTATGACGCAATGAAATGGATTCGTAAAATGGAAATTGATCCAACTAAAATTGGTAATCGAGCAATTGTTCATGGTCATGTGCCGGCTCCACTACCTTTGCTTTTGAAAGCAAGAAAATTCAACATCAATATTGATGCAGGATGTGTTTACAAGGAGTATCCTGGATTGGGCAATTTATTAGCCTATGATGTTACCAATAAAAAGTATGTATCAGTGCCTAACTGCGAATAAGTTAAGCTTTATTAGTGCGGAAATTCATGATATCACCATCCTGCACAACGTATTCCTTTCCTTCTATAGCTAATTTTCCGTTTTCGCGGCATGCCGCTTCTGAACCAAACTTGATAAAATCCTCATACTTAATAACCTCTGCACGGATAAATCCCTTTTCGAAATCGGAATGAATGACTGCGGCTGCTTGAGGCGCTTTCATGCCAGTTGTGATAGTCCATGCACGCACTTCTTTAACGCCCGCAGTTAAATAGGTTTGCAGATTTAATAAATGATAGGCCTTTTTAATGAGTTTATTCACTCCAGGCTCTTCTAAGCCAATTTCACTTAAGAAGGTAACTTTATCTTCATAGGTTTCCAATTCGGCAATATCTGCTTCCATTGCTGCAGTTATAATAAGAATTTCCGCATTTTCATCCGCAACCGAATTTCGAACAGCTTCAACATACGCATTCCCTGTTTTGGCAGAGGCTTCATCAACATTACAAATGTACATAACCGGTTTGTTGGTTAACAGATACAAGTCGTTTGCAAATTCAATATCATCAGGCTTCTCCAATTTTATACTTCGAGCCGATTTACCTTGAAGTAATACTTCGCGGTATTGTGATAAAATATCGTGTGCGCGTTTTGCATCCTTGTCACCTGTTTTGGCTAACTTCTCCACTTTTTGAAGGCGCTTCTCAACGGTATCCAAATCTTTCAATTGCAACTCCATGTCAATCACTTCCTTGTCGCTTACTGGATTTACACGGCCGTCAACATGCACCACATTTTCATCGTCGAAACAGCGTAACACATGAAGTATCGCATCGCATTCGCGAATATTACCAAGAAACATATTACCTAAACCTTCTCCCTTTGAAGCTCCTTTTACCAATCCGGCAATGTCCACAATCTCAACGGTTGTAGG
>CAXNNF010000066.1:0-6102 GCA_964203455.1 Bacteroidia bacterium | reverse complement strand
CAGAGAATTAATTTCCATTCTTAATTTGGACGCCGCTTCATCTATTAAATCAATTGCTTTGTCGGGTAAAAATCGGTCGTTGATGTAGCGTTGACTCATTTCCACTGCGGCGATAATGGCTTCATCACGGATCATTACCTTGTGGTGATTTTCGTATTTTTCCTTTAAACCACGAAGTATCGAAATCGCATCTTGACTCTCGGGCTCATCAATCAGCACTTTTTGAAATCGACGCTCAAGAGCCTTGTCTTTTTCGAAATATTTTTGGTATTCGTCTAAAGTCGTTGCACCAATGGCACGCAATTCTCCTCGAGCCAAAGCTGGTTTCAGAATATTAGCTGCATCCATTGCCCCTTCGCCACCGCCGGCACCAACAAGGGTATGAATTTCGTCAATGAACAGCACAATATCGCCTTCGGCAGCAGTAACTTCTTTTACGACTGATTTTAGACGTTCTTCGAATTCTCCTTTGTATTTTGCTCCGGCAATCAAAGCTCCCATATCGAGTGAAAATACGATTTTGTCTTTCAGGTTTTCTGGAACATCACCGTCTACAATTCGATGTGCTAAACCTTCTGCGATTGCGGTTTTGCCAACGCCGGGTTCACCGACTAACATTGGGTTGTTTTTGGTTCGACGCGTCAAGATTTGCAAAACTCTACGAATTTCCTCATCACGACCAATTACGGGATCGAGTTTGCCATTTCGGGCCAATTCGTTGAGGTTTCGAGCGTATTTATTCAAAGCATTATAGGTTTCTTCCGCAGATGCTGAGGTTACACGTTCGCCTTTTCGAAGTTCGTCAATTGCAGCTTTTAGTCCATTTTCGGTTACGCCTTGGTCTTTTAAAATTTGGGCAACCTTGCTTTTGGAACCAAAAA
The DNA here is from genome assembly GCA_964203455.1 of Bacteroidia bacterium. Classification (GTDB taxonomy): domain Bacteria; phylum Bacteroidota; class Bacteroidia; order M30B66; family M30B66; genus CALQRR01. The sequence goes on along the minus strand of CAXNNF010000066.1, from coordinate 5,221 downwards.
TAGCCAATATTAAATGTTCGATGGAAACGAATTCATCATTCATTTTCTTGGCAATGATTTCTGCCTCATTGAGTGTTGAGTTTGCAGTTCTGGAAAGCATAATTTCGCCACCGGAAACTTTCGGAAAGCTTTGAATGGTGCTGTCCAATATTTGTTGGAACAACGGAACATTTACATTTAGTTTTTTTAAAATAAAAGGAGCGACATTTTCATCGACTTCAAAAACAGTCTTGAAAATATGTTCGTTTTCTATTTGTTGCTGTCCAAAACTCTGCGCCAATTGCTGTGAAAGCTGGATTGCTTCCTGCGATTTGATAGTAAATTTATTGATGTTCATATCAGCCCCCTAACCCCCAAAGGGGGAATTCCTATTAGGGGTCAATAGGTTTTTAATAATTTATTCCCAACTTTCACTTAGGTGAAAGAACTAAATTAGGTTTATAGCTATTCCCCCTTTGGGGGTTAGGGGGCTTTTGTTTACCTTTGTCAAATAATCGTCAAATGTTATTCCACCTTTAAAGTTACGACAAAATGACTGAAAGCAAGGTGATTGGATGAGACATAATGACTTAAAAAAAGACAAAATGGGTTTATTTAATTCTATATTTGGGAGTTCCGAGAATCAAGATTTTTCTTCAAATAAAATTAATTGGATTCCACTACAAGATTTGGGTCAGTTGAATGAAATAATGAATTTTTCAAACGAAAAGCCGGTAGTGATTTTCAAGCACAGCACCCGTTGTAGCGTCAGTAGATTTGCTCTGAAACAATTTGAAAACGAGTTTGATTTAGGGGATAAAATAGATGCTTATTTTTTAGATTTACTGGAACATAGAGCCATTTCTAATGAAATTGCGAGTCGTTTTGGAGTGTATCATCAATCTCCGCAATTGCTATTGATTAAAGACGGAAAATCGGTTTATGATGTTTCCCACAGCGATATTGATGCCGAGGAATTGAAGGAGAAGTTGTAGTTTTTGATTAAAACATTTACCGCAAATTCGCAAATTAAAGATTCAAATCTAATTTGCGAATTTGCGGTTTATTTTTTTGTTTTAAAAACTTTCAAAAGCCAATTTCATTTTGGCTGCAATTTCTTTCAAGCAAAGGTTATTGATACTTCCTTCGTGGGTATGTTTGGTTTCTTTTGGTGATTGAAAAGTACCGTTTTCCAGTTGTTCGGCAACGGCTTTGTAGGCATCTCTAAACGGCATTCCGGCAACTACCATTTCGTTTAAAGTATCCACTGTAAACAGATAATCGTATTTTTTATCAGCCAGAATATTGTCTTTTACCTTGATGTCTTTGATGGAGAAAATCGCAATATCCAAACAAGCTTTCAGGTTTTGAATTGCTGGAAACAATCCTTCTTTCAACAATTGTAAATCCCTGTGATAGCCGCTTGGCAAGTTGTTGGTGATAAGCGTGATTTCGTAAGGCAAGGCTTGAATTTTGTTGCATTTCCCACGAATCAACTCGAAAACATCTGGGTTTTTCTTGTGTGGCATGATACTAGAACCCGTTGTTAAATGGGCAGGTAAACTGATAAAATCAAAATTCTGGCTCATATACAAACACACATCCATCGAAAATTTAGCCAAAGTTGCGGCAAGACTGCTCATCGCAAAAGCTACTGTTTTCTCTGATTTTCCGCGGCTCATTTGAGCAGCAACCGAATTGAATTTCAAAGTTTCAAAGCCTAATTCCTTGGTTGTAAATGTTCGGTTGATAGGGAAGGAGCTTCCGTAACCTGCTGCCGAACCCAATGGATTTTGGTCCACGATTTTCAAAGCAGCATTCAACATGGTAATATCGTCAATCAAGGTTTCGGCATAAGCGGAAAACCACAGACCAAAAGACGAAGGCATTGCAATTTGCAAATGCGTATAACCTGGCAACAACACGTTTTGATGTTTTTCTGCCGATTCCATCAACAAATCAAACAAAGTTTTCACTTGAGATTTGAATTCGGTTACGACATCTTTAAGATATAAATTGACGTCAACCAAGACTTGGTCGTTACGAGAACGGGCAGTGTGGATTTTTTTTCCGGCATCTCCTAGTTTTGCTGTCAACAAATATTCAATTTTGGAATGCACGTCTTCAAAACTATCTTCGATTTCGAATTCACCTTTTTCAACATCGATGATAATGTCTTCTAAAGCGAGAACCAAAGAATCTGTTTCAGAATCGGTTAAAAGACCAATTTCTCCCAGCATTTTGGCGTGAGCGATGGAACCTAACGCATCGTATTTGGCCAATACCAAGTCTAATTCTCGGTCGTTTCCAACGGTGAATTGTTCTATTTGTTTATCTGTTGGTATTCCTTTTTCCCAAAGTTTCATAGGTGTATTTTTTATTTTGTAGGGACAGCTCGCGAGCTGTCGGTACTAATTAATTGCGAAAAAATCCGTCAGCATTTTGATATACAATTGAATTCCTTCTTCGATTTCGTTTACATATATAAATTCATCTGCTGAGTGGGAACGCAGGGTTTCTCCAGGTCCCATTTTTAATGATTTACAAGTCAAAACCGATTGATCAGAAAGGGTAGGCGAGCCGTAAGTAGTGCGTCCCAAAACCATTCCTGCTTGAACCAATCTGTGCGAAACAGGAATGGAAGACGCATTCAAATGCATAGAGCGAGGTGCGACTTCGGCATTTACATTTGCTTTTACGGTTTCTAAAATTTCGGTATTATTGTAACAATCATTCACCCGGATATCGACAACCAAATGACATTCGGCAGGAACTACATTATGCTGTTTTCCTGCGGAAATTTGGGTTACAGTCATTTTTACAGGACCCAAAACCTCGGATATCTTATCGAATTCATAGGTTTTAAACCATTCAATTACAGGTATTGCATTGTAAATGGGATTGTCTGGATTATTGTGTGCGGCGTGACTTGCAGTGCCTTTTACAACAACATCCAATACCAATAATCCTTTTTCGGCTACAGCCAATTGCATCAATGTGGGTTCACCAACGATAGCGCAATCCAATTGTGGTAAATGCTTTAAAACGCTGTTTAATCCATTTTTCCCGCTGCTTTCTTCTTCAGCCGAAGCGACCATTACAATATTGTATAGCAGATTTTCATTGGTATAAAAATGGACAAATGTTGCCATCAATGAAACCAAAGCACCGCCTGCATCATTGCTTCCGAGACCAAATAATTTTCCGTCTTCCACAATTGCCTCAAACGGGTTTTTAGTATAACCTTGATTTGGTTTTACGGTATCGTGGTGTGAATTGAGTAAAAGTGTCGGTTTGGATTTATCAAAATATTTATTGTAAGCCCAAACATTATTATTTTCTCTTTCGAACGGAATGTTGTTTTGAGTAAACCAATTTTCGATTAAAAGCGCAGTTTGATCTTCTTCACTTGAAAAGGAAGGTGTTTCAATCAGAGATTTTAAAAGCGCAATAGCTTCTTGAGTAAGGGTTTCTATGTTTTTCATAAAGTTATTGTAGTATGCAATGCAGCCTTATTTTGTAACATTCTATGATGACCAATTTTTATCTTTTGAACTCCTTTAGACAAACTATTAAAGCAGTTGTCCAATTTAGGAATCATTCCAGAATGAATCGCACCTTCTGATTTTAATTTAGCATAAAGAACTGAATTTATTTGTTGGATTACTGAATTTTCATTATCAACATCCGTCAGAACTCCTGCTTTTTCGAAACAATAACTTAAAGTCACTTCAAAAACTTCCGATGCAGCAATAGCTAATTCACTGGCAATCGTGTCTGCATTAGTGTTTAATAGTTGCCCTTTTTTATCGTGTGTGATGGCACAGAAAACGGGGACAATTCCGCTACTAATCAAAGTTTCTAAAAGGCGAGTATTCACTTTTTGAACATCGCCTACAAAACCGTAATCAATCGTTGGATGGTTTCTTTTATTCGATTGAATTAAATTTCCATCGGCACCAGAAACCCCCATTGCATTAGTATCATTGGCTTGCAATTGAGCCACAATATTTTTGTTGATTTCGCCAGCATAAATCATCACGACAACATCGAGCATTGGTTTGTCGGTAATTCGTCGCCCGTCAATCATTTGAGGTGTTAATCCAATACTTTGTGCCATTTTGGTAGCCGATTTCCCGCCACCGTGAACGAGAATTTTGTTTCCTTCAATCCTGGAAAAATCAGACAGAAAATGGAATAATTCCGTTGGATTATCGATGATGTTGCCACCAATTTTTATGATTGAAAGAGGATTTAGGTTCTGTCCCTCGACTGCGCTTGGGACGACATTGGCTTTTGGACTCATTTCTACTATTTTAAAAGTCTTTTCTCTATTTTCTATTTTCTAAAATCTTCTGCAAGACTAATTGTGCAGAATACGTTCTGTTATTTGCTTGTTCAATAACAATCGAATTTTCGCTGTCAATCACTTCGTCGGTAACAATCATATTGCGACGAACAGGTAAACAGTGCATAAATTTTGCGTTGTTGGTCAGTTTCATTTTATCAGCTGAATCTGTCCATTGTGGATCGGTGTTGGTAATCTGGCCGTATTCCTTATAATTGCTCCAGTTTTTGGCATAAATAAAATCGGCATTTTCAAATGCCTTGTCTTGATCGTATTCAATTTTGGAATCCTTCGTGATATCAGGATTCAATTCATAACCTTTTGGATGTGTAATTACAAAATCCATTTCAGTTTGTTTTTGCATCATTTCCACAAATGAATTAGGAACCGCTTGAGGCAAAGCTCTAGGGTGTGGCGCCCAAGTTAAGACCACTTTTGGTCTGTGTTCCGTTTTGTGTTCTTCCATCGTAATGGCATCGGCAAGCGATTGCATCGGATGTCCCGTGGCGCTTTCCATATTTACAATAGGCACGGTGGCGTATTTCAAAAATCCTGAAATTACCGTTTCGGCATTGTCTTTTTCTTTGTCCACCAATTCAGCAAATGCTCTGATAGCAATGATGTCTGCATATTGAGAAACTACAGCTGCGGCTTCTTTGATATGTTCCGAAGCACCTTGATCCATAATGGCTCCGTCTTCATATTCTAATGTCCAACCTTCGCTGCCAAAGTTCATCACCATCACGTTCATTCCTAAATTTGTGGCTGCTTTTTGGGTACTCAAACGCGTTCTCAAACTAGAATTAAAGAACAACATTACTAGGGTTTTGTTCTTTCCTAATTTTTTGTATTTGAGCGGATTACTTTTTATTTTTAACGCTTGATTCACCCATT
>CAXNNF010000065.1:0-6131 GCA_964203455.1 Bacteroidia bacterium | reverse complement strand
TGCTATTGGTTGTTCTCGTCAGCAATATGTTTCCATTCCAGCGGGACCCAATTATCTTCAAGCAACAAGTGCTATTTCACAAGCGGTTTGTGGTGTATCTCCAGGTGCAATTAATATGACTGTTACAGGAGGAGTTACTCCATACAGCTATAACTGGTCAAATGGTTCAACAACCCAAGATCTAACAGGTATTCCTGCAGGTTCATATTCTGTTGTCATTACCGATGGACAAGGATGTTCTTTAACAGCATATAAATATGTTCCAGAATATTCTACTGTTCAAGCTACCATTACTTCTTCCTATCCAGATTGTTCTATTGCAAATGGATCTGCGACGGTATTAGCCACTGGCGGAACGGCTCCATATACCTATTTCTGGAATAATTCATTGAATACATCGGCTACAATTTCAGGATTAACGCCTGGTTATTATTACGTAACGGCAACCGATGCAAACGGATGTTCTGATAATGCGTATGTGAATATTCAGCTTCCACAAGCTTGTCGTGTGCATATTCGCGGTAGAATTTTCAATGATTTAAATGGCAATTGTACATTTGATTCCAACGATGGTGTTTTACCCAATGTGCTTGTGAATGCAGCTCCAGGCTATCATTATGGAAGTACCGATGTTAACGGTTATTATGATATTGAAACAGATCCAGGAACATACGATTTAACTGCCTATGCACCGAATCTTTGGATGCAAGTTTGCCCAATGGGACCCATGACTATTAATGTTGATGCATCAACGGCTGGTTCAACGTATACTGGGAATAACTTTTACATGCAACCCGATTCTATTTTCAGTGATCTTCAAGTGTATTTGTATTCAGGTCCAGCAAGACCAGGTTTCCCAATGTATTGGTATGCGAATGTTCGAAATGCTGGAACTACAACCTTAACTTCAGGACTTCAGTTGCAGCACGACCCTTTGACAACGTTTACAGGAGCTTCTCCGGCGGTTAGTTCTTACAATGCAGCTTCGCATTTGGCTTCATGGTCTGGTGCTCCATTAAATCCACATTCAAGTAATAATTACCAATTGAATACTGTTTTATCAACGAGTGCGGTTTTGGGTGATTCTGTGCATGCAACGGCAACATTAACCTATGCAGGACCGGATATTAATTTATCATCCAATACTTATCAATACGCTCGTTTAATTTCGGGTTCTTATGATCCGAACGATAAAGCTGTTGAGCCGCGTGGAGTAGGTGAAGAAGGGCGCATTTTATATGAAGATACAACCTTGCATTATACCATTCGTTTTCAAAATACTGGAAACGATACAGCATTCACAGTTGTGGTTAGAGATACATTGGATGCCTCGCTTGACGTTCCGAGTTTCCGATTCGAAGGAAGCAGCCATTCAATGAATTACACAATCAGTGGAGATGGTGTTGTTACATTTACCTTTAATAATATTCAATTGCCGGATAGTTTTGTTAATGAACCGGGAAGTCATGGTGTATTGAGTTTTTTCATCAACAGAAAAATGGATATTCCTTTTGGAACAGAAATTCAAAACACGGCGTATATTTATTTTGACTTCAACGCACCTGTTGTAACCAACACAACACGCAACACATTGTATGATCCAACGCTTGGGATTCAGCAAAACAATCAATTGAATTTTTCACTTCAACCCAATCCAACAATTGATAGAAGCTTGGTTTTACTTAATTTAAAAGATGCCGGCGATGTTCGAATTTCTATGTTGGATGTATCGGGAAGATTGTTAACACAAAAGAATTTAGGAAAACTATCCGCAGGAGATCATCAATTTCAATTGGATCCACTTTCGGCAGGTGTTTATCTTATTCGTATTCAAGCAGGTAACACTATTCAAACGAAGCGTTTAGTTGTAACACGATAAACGCACACGAGTTAAAGCGCCCATTCGAAATTTCGTTTGGGCGTTTTTTTATGTTTTTATGTGTGTTATTCGATTGTTAAATGATACAATGAAACTGAAATGAAGATAAAGTTTGTGGATGAAACGATTTTATAACGGAAAACAAATAAGTAATGTTGATGTTTGCTTAATAGGTTGTTTCATGAACTTCCTATAATCGATTATCTTTGGCCGTGTTTCAAAATTGTTCCGTTCTAGGTGCTTCAAAATCCCAATCATCAATGAAAGTTGAGTGGTTGGAATCGTTCTCTTTGTTCGAAGAATTTACCAGCAATAAGGGATTTTATTTCAATCACGGATACCTAAATGCCTTGGTTAAAGGTTCAGGAGAAAGCGGTCGTTTTTTATATCCAAGTATTGAAATAGATGGGGAAACAATTGCTGCAGGTTGTTTTCAAGAGCTGGTTTTGTATAAAGATGAATTGGATAATTTGGGGCGTTTGTTTTCTTCAGATAGTAAATTAATGCTGGCCATTGAATCAATACTTAAAGGTCTGGTACAATTAGGAAGAGAAAAGAAAGGCATTCGAATTTTGATTGCTGGGAATAGTCAAGTTACGGGACCATATGGAGTTTGTTTTTCCTCTAATATTAGTGAACAAGAAAAAGCGCAATGCTGGGCTGCCATATTAAAGGAAGCAGAAACTCAGTTTGGAACATATTCAATAATTTTAGTGAAAGATTTCACACTTGGAGATCAAGTTATTATTGATAATTTATTGAACGAAGGATTTCGGAAAATCCCAACATTGCCAGTCATGTGTTTTAATTTGCAATCTTCTTGGAATAACTTCGATGATTACACAGCCGCTTTAGCATCTAAATATAGAATTCGAACGAAGGCCGCAAGGAAAAAATTCAGTCTGATTAATACGGAATTATGGAATGCGGATCAAATTCAAGAGCATGCTCATGAAATTAATGCTTTGTATCAACATGTATTTAGCAAAGCACGATTTCGATTGTATCGAATTAATACCGATTATTTTGTAAAATTGAAAATTGAACTCGGCAATAATTTTCAATTTAAAGTGTATTTGCATGAGGATAAAATGATCGGTTTTACTACATTTTTTATCGGCGAAAATCAAAGCGACGCTCATTTAATTGGTATTGATTATTCTACGAATAAGCAGTTTTCCTTGTATCAGAATATGTTGTACGATTATATTGAAGAAGGAATTAAAGCACATACCAAGAGCATCGATTTTGGAAGAACAGCCATGGAAATCAAAAGTACCATTGGAGCGGTTCCGGTCGAAAGTCAAGTATTGGTTAAAATGCGTAATCCACTTTTAAATGGACTTGTTTGCTTATTAATGGATAGTTCTTCACCTGCTCCTTGGATACAACGTCATCCATTTCGGGAAGATTGATTTGAATGGAGTATTGTCATTTTTAATATTTGATTATATTAATTAAGACAGAGTTCCGAATATTTATTTTGTGCATTTGCTTAATTAATTCGAGCATATTTATTCAATTGCTCAAATATAATTTGCATTAAAATATCGTTCGGTTTTCATTATTGCTTCTCTTATGGGACAATTATACAAAATGGGTGAAATAACCCTATTGCTGGCCGACCGCATTCCACTTTTTAGTAGTGGTTTACAACATCTTTTACAAGCCGAAAATGGATTGAAGCGTGTTGATGTTGCAGATAGTCGCAAATTAGTAATGCAGTATTTAAATGTCTATAAATACGATATTTTGCTTCTGGATACTCGTTTACCTGATTCCGAAAGTTTAGAGATTTTACAACAAATCAAAAGTTTTTATCCGCATCAAAAAGTAATTTTTATTGGCAGAATGCGTGATAGTAAATATTTGAAAGAGTGTATTCAGCTTGGTTTAGAAGGCTTTGTACTTCGTTCATCAAGTCTCGAAGAAGTTTTACAAGCACTAATTTCAGTGTACAATGGACAGGAATATTTTTCTGCTGAAATAGCCAGAGCAATTTACCAACTCGCCGCAAATCCCATAACGAGCTTATTGGATAAAAAATCATTATTGATTCAACGAGAGAAAGAAATTTTACGGAGAATTTGTGAAGAGAAATGCAATGAAGAAATTGCATCTGAATTAAATATCAGTTTATCGATGGTGAAAAAATACCGAAGCAGTCTGCTCAATAAAACCGGATCTAAAAATTCGGCGGGTTTGGTGTTATTTGCTGTTCGCGAAGGTTTTGTTCGAATTTAATGATCAGAGTTACTTTGTATTTGGTCAATTAGACTAATATTGAATTCATATTTTCAAAAAAAAAACTGAACTAAAGTTACCTCGTTTTTACACCTTTAGTCCACTTGACAATATGTTATGAAATATTCATCTTTGAAAATAGTAATTATATAAATCCTTATTTATTCGTATTTATTAAGAATTATTTATTAGGGTCCGTATTGGACAAATTTGATTTGTATGAATGGCAATTCAAATGCTCCCGGCTTAACTTATACGTTATGTCGGGAGAATCTATTAATGCAATCGAGCTGAAATAAGATTAATAAATTCGGAACGGGTTTTATCTATTAGAAATTCGCCAGTAAAAGCGGAAGTACATGTTACCGAATTTTGTTTTTGAACTCCACGCATTTGCATACATAAATGCTGCGCTTCAATAACAACAGCTACACCAAGGGGATTTAACGTATCTTGAATACAATCGCGAATTTGAGTGGTTAAACGTTCTTGCACTTGCAGTCGACGCGCATAAGCATCCACAATACGAGGTATTTTACTCAGTCCAACTATGTGCCCGTTGGGAATATAGGCAACATGCACTTTCCCGAAAAATGGTAACATGTGATGTTCACACATAGAGAATACTTCAATGTCTTTTACAATGACCATTTGACGATAATCTTCGGCGAACATCGCAGATCTCAATATTTCTGCAGGATTTAACTCGTAGCCATGAGTTAAAAATTGCATGGCTTTGGCAACACGTTCGGGTGTTTTTTTTAATCCTTCCCGTTCAATATCTTCTCCTAAATTGGTAATGATCGATGCGTAATGTTTCGACAACTCTTCAATTTTCGATTCGTTGTACTGGTCAATTTTACTATAACCTTCTGGAATGTAATCCAATTCTTCCATTTAGTTTCCTCCGAAATATTCTACATAATTATTTTCAGTTTCATACAACTTAATGCAATGTAACTCGCAGCCATGACTTTGAATTATGTTGACTAATTGCTCCCATATTTTCATTGCTAAATTTTCAGTTGAAGGCATGATATCCTTCATAAAATCAACATCTAAATTCAAATTTTTGTGGTCGAGTTTTTCAGTAACATGTTCACGAATAATAGAACTCAATAACTTTAAATCCATTACAAATCCTGTTACCTCGCTAGGTATTCCTTTGACCGTTACGTATAAATTGAAATTATGTCCATGCCAATTTGCGTTGGCACATTTTCCGAATATCTCCACATTTTTTTCATCCGACCATTCGGGACGAGCCAACTTATGGGCTGCATTAAAATGCTCTTTGCGTGTTATATAAATCATTATTCTCTTTAACAATTGGGCAAATATACGCCCTGTGAATTATTTACTCTTAAATAAATGTCAAATTTCGTTTTATTTTTTAGGACTTCTTCGCAACAATACAAAACCATTCTTTTCATCCATCTTTTCGAGCTCAGAGTAGCTTTTGAATTCATCCGCATGAATCGATTTTACAACGAAATATACAGGTTTATCGATAGCTCCATTCAAATACCAATTCCGAATTGCATCAATATGATAATACCCCGAAGTATCTTTGCAATTGGCTTCTTCCAGTTTTGAAACCCCATCTTTTTGAAAATAAAAATACTGCGCAAAGCTCTTAAAACGAAGTGTTTCAACATACACGTCTTTTCCTTTAAGTTCGCTATAAAAATCAACCGCTGCTTGTTGTGTGTAACCTGCTATGCGTTTCGGGAAGCTCATTAAGAAAATTCCTGTGGAGAGAATACAGCCCGAAAACAAGACGATAAAGGCGCGTTGAAATTGTTTCTTATATAGAACATAAGCACCAATAAAAAGTCCTGAAATCCATATAATCCCTGGAATAAAATCAAAATAATTCCATGAAATGGACGCTTTTAAGTTTTCAATGGCAAACGCATCTTTTATGAACGGAATTAACGCTTCGGTGTGCATGCCAACGATAGGTATCAAGAATATTACTAAGCCTAGAGGCAAACCAACCAAAAGA
>CAXNNF010000064.1:0-6159 GCA_964203455.1 Bacteroidia bacterium | reverse complement strand
CCATACATTCCAATTACTCGCATATGAAATATTCTCAACGATATTACAATTCTTTGTTGACCATTCACGACCGGCTATTTCCACAGTTTCAATAATAAGACTGCTGTACAACTCAGTCAATTTATCTACCAGCCCAACATATTTCTCCTTAGCACCGAAACTTGCATAAAACGGGGACTCTGACATCAATTGGAGCTGCGCATTTGCCGATTCAATTAATGCCTCAGCGTCTTTATACTGACCTGCGTAAATTAGATTGTTAGCGTTTGCTACAATTTTTTCAAGTTTTTGACTTTTCTCTTTCAAATCGTCCCACCTAAAATCCGTATTGTAAACAAAATTAACTTCTTGTCCATTGTAAAATGCCAAATTACCCAACCCTTGACTCAAGTTGACATCTGCATTAACACGTTGTAATTTAACAATATCCTTTCTTTCCAATTTATTCCATTCGAAACCAAATGAAAATGATACCCCATGAGTATTCAGTCCCATGTACTTATTAAATGAATATCCCACACCTATTCTTATGGCAGAGCTGTTAAAACTATTTGCGTGTTTGGTATTCAATAGCATTTGAAAACCCGGTGAAATGCGAAAAGTATTGCTACTTAAAAAAGAAAAAGGAACTTGTATTGTGGGATTGGACAAAGGCTGATACATAAGTCTCCCTCCGCAATCAAAGCCATTATCAAAAGAAGAAAAGCTATAATTCACTCTACCAAAAAATTGAATTTGCTCAACAAGATCACGCGTAGAAAATTCAGGAACAAAAGACTTTATTCCGAAAGCAAATCTCAAATAATCAGGCACATAATTTTTGTATCTCCAAATACTCTTATTGAAACCAACCCCAACCTTATAATGAACATATTGTTCTAAGGGTAATGAGCCGAAAAGCAGAGGGTCAGCATTGTCCCATACGAAACTACTCGCATCTATTCCTGTAAATTGGACTTGAGACATTGAAACCTCACCCGCGAATGAAAGGTGATCGTTATTATCTCTCCAATCACCAATTCCGTCGAGGTTGTGCCGCACTCCAAAAATGGCCTTTCCACTGAAGTTTGAAAAAACACCCCCATGTTTGAAGTCACTCATACCCAAACCGTAAGAAAAATAGGTCCGCTGTGTTTTTCTTGGATGTCTAATTCCAATGTTGTTCGTAAAGAATGCATTCAGCAAATGAGGGGAATTCCCATTTAGGCTATTTACCAAGACCGTATTTTTATATGAAACTCCTATGTTTCTTCCCTTCAAGAACAACATGTCATTTGGCAGCAAATCATTATTTAGCGAATACTGATTGTTGAAACTAGACTGAGCTTGAGCAAAGTTCAATACGCCGAATAACCCTATGATAAGAAATGTCAAAACACGAGCATTCATATCGCTTAGTATAAAATCGTTAATATCCCTGTTGCTTTCTTGCCTTTGGTCTTCGATTCCAATCGAATCACATAATCTCCCTTGGGTAATAAACCCATAGCATCATTGCCATTAAAAGGGAAATACTGCCCCCCATTATTTTTACCTAATTGTGAGTAGACACAAGAATTCTCTGAGTTGAAAACATACATTTCAAAATCCTCCCACTGTTCAATTCCTCTTATCTGTAAGACATCGTTAAAACCGTCACCGTTTGGAGTTATAACAACTGGAATAGCAATAGAAGCTCCTTCCTCAACTGTATAATTGTTATACGAACTGCAGCTATTCATATCTGTAACAGTTACATTGTAGACACCCGCGCTCAAACCTGAGATATCCTCCATTGTCGAGACATATCCGGCCGGACCTTCCCAATTAACAAAATAATTTGACGTTATTGAATTTACTGTTAATTGTATTGACCCGTCCTCACCAAATAAAGTCCCCTCAATTAAAGAGTTCAGAGCGGGAAGTGGATTTACATTCAGTATGATTGTACTCCTGGCACTTTCACATTGGCCTTGCTCATTGTATCGGGTTACGTAATACGTTTTATCTTCAACAGGGAAAACAGAAAGTAAATTCCCTGTATAAAAAGGCAAATTACAATCAGAAGATGAATTATACCAACGCACCGTATTACCACTCGGTAAGGTATTGAAACCTAAATCTATCGCATTGGTATTACTGTAACAAGTCGTTAGATTTAAATTGTTTAAAATTGGAAGGGTACAAGTATTTCCTGTTAAAGAAACATTATCAACAACAAAGCCCGGTTGAAATTGAAAAGACTCATCACAAAAAAACTGAAATCCAATGAACACCGTATTTGTATTTACGCATTTAGGAACCGACAATTCTTCATGAAAAATAGAATTAGGTTGAGTACTGTACAAATTCGTTTTTAACACATTCCATGTTTGTCCATCAAAAGAATATACCACTTCACCATAATCTTTACCATCCTCACCCAAGCACCTCCAATCAAAACTTAACTTGAGTAAGCCATACCCTGAAACGTTAAATGACTTATACATTTTCCCTGAAACTCCAGAATTTGATTGATATCCCCCAGTAATATCATAGGAAACATAATGACTAATTTGGGGGGAATAGCCCGATATTGAATATTCATTTTCTCCTAAAGCCCAAAAATTTAATGATCCTAAATTTTCTACAGACCAAGAATTAAAGTCATAATCAAATTGAAAGGCCTGATTGACTTGACCCAACATATTGAAGGGAAACAAAACAGCTAAAAGTAATCGGGTAATTCGAGACATCATAATTTAATCTGGGATAGGAACTACAATTGACAATCCAAAGCCTTCTGATACATTTGTACCTTGTAATGAAGAAAAATCTTTTTCTTTTTTATCTTGTCCTTTCCATTTCACTGAATTAAAAGCAAAACCAGAGATTCCGGCATTGATAAAAATCTTAAAATAACGAAATGTATATCCAAACGAAGCACTTGCGTCGTAATAGAATCCAGCATCACTTAGTCTCTGACTATTATTATTGACAAAACCAGATGACATCTTAGATAAACCTGCTCCAGCATCAAGGCCAAGATAAAAACCATACAAGGAAAACTCGCCACTGATAATGACACCTGTATTATTAATTAATAAATAATCTCCGATTTGGTAGTGCGAAAATATTTCTTTGGTGTCACCTGTTGGAGCTGGAATTGTTGAATTCCAAGCACTGCTATTCGGAAATTTCTGAGCTAAAGTCCTTGTATGCTTTATACCAATATTCGCATTTGCACTTCCCCAAAAATCCCCTCCATTCGCGCACACCAACCTCCCAACCATAAGGGTAAATCCAGCATTCGAAGAACTAAGAGAATCTCTTTCCTTAAAGGAATTGGAATGAATGGTTTGCGTTAAAGATAATTTACCGATTGAACTAATACCATCTGCCTTAATAGTTAAAAAATCTTGGGCCAGCGCGCATTCAACGCATGAAAAAAACAAGACGATAAAAATTATTTTTTTCATATTCATCAAATTTATTTTACGCCCTTAAAAATTCCCGAGAAATATAACGTTACAAAATAATCATCAACAAGAACCTTTATTGGTTTTGTGAAAAAACCTTTATCTTCCCTGAGTTCAGCAACTGTTTCATTGTCGAGATCATTTAAATCGTATTTGACAGTTACATTAAGAAAAGCTTCCTGATTGGGATCAACGTATTCTTTGCTAAACTCAGCATCTGTGCATCCACAGCCTTTATCGAATAATGATTCGGTTAATTGAACGCGCTTCCCTGACACATTCTTAAATTTAAATTGACCTTTAATCGATATTTTACCGGAATTGCTGTTGGACGATACTAACATACCCTCTTTCTCAAAAGCAAGCTGTGCAGACAATACCCAAGAAGAGAATACAAAAAAAATACAGAGGAAAATTCTCATATTTTAATCAGTTTATGACATTCACTGGTTTTATTCTGCAAATCAATAACTTTTAAGAAATATAGTCCTTGGGCGAGTCTCTCACCAAATCGGTACATGCTTGTTCCATTCGATGTAAAACTTTCCACCGCATTGCCAAAAGTATCCGTTAAATACAACTCATATTTTCCTTGATCTGGCAGGATAATACTAAAGGACTCATTGCTTGGATTCGGAAAAACTTTGGTGCCTATAACCCATTCATTTTCATTGATTGTATTAATCAATTGACTATTAAAATAAGAACGTGTATGGCAACCGCCAAGCAAGGTTAACTCTACCCAATAGGCATAATTCAGTGTGTCTAAAGTTCCGAATTCACAATAATTCTGTGATTCACAACTTACACTCTCTTGTCCTGATAGGTAGTTGGTTGTTCCCCAAAGCACAGTGTACTGTCCATCCAACACTGAGCCAAGCAAACCAAAGGTTTCGTCAATTAATAAGATCTCTACTTCAGGAGGTGCAGGAAGTTCAGAAAACGTTATTTCAATTGAATCTACACTAACACAACTTGAAAGTGGATCATTCTCTTCCACCGTAAGTTGTGATATACCTGTATGATCCGAAAACCAATCCACTGTAACAAAACTGCCCAAATCTGTATTTATTTCCCCTCCTTCTATGGTCCACTGAGAGTTCTGAGAATCGCAACCACTGCACTCATATACAATGTTCGAAGATCCTTTGCACAACACACCTGAAGCACTTGTAATCTGTAAATTATGATTGAATAAATCTACAAACTGGCTGTTGCTTGGTTCAGAAAGACATGTGAAATTGTTAACGTAAGACATAGACCTCTTTCTTACAGAAAAGTCAGATTGGTAATTATTCGATAATACCAAAAATTCAGAACTGGTTGAATCTAAGTAATTCCATTGAATACCGTCGGTGGAAATTTCCCAATAATTATAGTCCGGATAATTCGAACTTGACGAAACAATTGACTCAATGATTAATTCTGACTGATCTTCGCATAGCACCTGGCTATTCACAAGGTTTCCAGCTGAGCTTTCTACGACAACCACGTGAGCAAGATCTGTTGTTTCACAGTTTGCCAATGATTCTGTAATTGACACCGTTACGATATCGCCATCAGCTATACTTATCGTTGAATTATTCGCCAATTGATTGTTCCAAACAACTGTGTTATCTCCAATTTCTTCTAAAAATAAATTCAATGTATTCGAATTGCATGCGTATAACGTGTCAACCAAATTTGAAACAGGGTAATCGATAACCGCAACATTTGCGCAATTGGAAATTCTACTTTCACAACCAATGCCCGAATAATCTATTTTAACGTAATAAAAATCTTGTCCACTTTGGCTTGTAGGAGGGGTGAAGCAACTTGAATTCGCGCTATTGATAGCTACCCCTGCGGTGTTGTCATTTACTAAGCTCAAAAACCATTGATATGTGGGATTACCTGTAGCATTCAAATAATCAATACAAAACTCCAAACTATTTGATCCTTGACAAACACTATTTGAAATCGGTAGCTGAGAGATTTCTGCTTGATCGACAACACTTACTGCGAAGAATTGACTGGTTCTGTAGCATACGTCATCCAGTGAGGCAACACAATAAAAATAATGAGTACCGGAATTTAATAGATTGGTGTCTAACGTATTTAAAATCTCGCCCGTAAGAATTGTTGCAGATGTCGTTGTCGGCATTGAATTCGAGTACCACCGATATTGCAAATTCGTTATTGACGGATTTGAAGACACCTGAAGTGTTGGTGATCCTCCGGTACAAATTTCCTGCGTTAATGGCGAATTTGTGGTAATTTGGAATGAAGGAGTAACATGAACTGCAGTTTGAAGCGTCTGAAAAACGCATGAATTGTCCGCAATACTCACAACACAAGAATAATACTTCGTACCAGCGTTTGAGGCTGAGGGAGTGTAAGAATTCCCAGATTGATTTGGAAGAGGATTCCCAAGTGAACCCGATATTGAAGAAACATACCATTGATAGGAAAGAATCACAGTATCTGGAAATACTCCTTCACAGACAATAGGAGGGCTAAATGAATTCTGACAAAGGTTTAATCCAACTGGCGAAAGGTGGAGACTCAAATAGTACACCGTGGTGTCTATTATGCAATCACTAGAAATTTCAATGTGATAATTCAGAACTTCATAATCACTCGGCACAGGAAATTCATTAAAAGGAAGAGAATCAATAGTAACCAAGGTATTACTCACCGTGTCCTCGTTCAACATCCAAGTCAAAGGATAAGTTGAAGTATA
>CAXNNF010000063.1:0-6165 GCA_964203455.1 Bacteroidia bacterium | reverse complement strand
TGGTTTAAAAACCTGGAGAAAGGAGCTCGCCAAAACATGATACAAATTGCAGTTACAGGCCCAGAGTCAACTGGAAAATCGAGCTTGGTTTCCCAATTGGCAAGCCACTATGGATGTCCATTCGTCCCTGAATACGCCCGAGAATATCTTACGAATCTGAATCGTCCATACACTGCATTGGATGTTGAAACTATTGCTCGAAAGCAAATGGAGTTGGAAAACTCAATCTCCTGCAACAGCAAAATTATTTTCTACGATACCGATTTGCTCGTTTGCCGCATTTGGATGGAGGTAGTTTTTGGCGCTTGCCCTGATTGGCTTATTGCAGAATCTCGGAAACAGCGTTATTCTCACACGCTATTAATGAATATCGATTTACCATGGGAACCAGACCCTTTGCGCGAACATCCTCATTTAAGGGAAGAGATATTTACTCGATATAGAACAGCCTTAATAGAAGATGAACGTCCTTTTACAATCATTTCAGGAATGAATGAAGATCGGTTCGAAAATGCGAAAAAGGCAATTGACAAACTACGCACTCTTTTGCTTTAGTAATGAACATTTTTAAATGTTTGGAGTTCTTTTAACATGATTGACAAACTTCTAGATCATGAAATTGATCGTATCATAGAAATGGCTTGGGAAGACCGAACGCCTTTTGATGCTATCTTATTTCAATTTGGATTGCGCGAAGACGATGTAAAAGCCCTGATGAAACGCGAACTTCATCCCAACAATTGGAGGAAATGGCGTGCGCGTGTTGGTGGACGAATTACAAAGCATGTAGCAAAAAGAGATGCAACGGTTAATCGTTTCAAATGCACTCTTCAACGTAGCACAGGGAATCGCATCAGCAAACGCTAAAGACCCAATTCAATTTGAGGGTCCCAATAATGTGATTTAAAATTTTGAATTTGGTCTTCTTGAATCACAATCCCTTCGCCCTCCAAACGATTTTGCATTTCGTTGGCATCCGAAAAATGATGTTTGCCGGTTAATTGCCCATTCCGGTTTACCACACGATGCGCAGGAACCGGAATCGAAACCTGATGCGATAAATTCATAGCCCAGCCAACTGTTCTCGCGGAACCGCCACTACCTAAAAACTTCGCAATTGCGCCGTAGCTGGTAACGCGACCAAATGGAATTTCTCGCACCACGGCAAAGACCTTCTCAAAGAAATCTTCTTTGTCGCGCGGATCGCTCATAGTTTATAGGCCACGTAATTAATGGGAACTCCTGTTTGCCGAAATTTCATTTCGTAATACGTGCGAATTTGCAATAACTCATCGCCCGGAAAATCGGTGTCAATATCACGACTAATTCTTAAGACTGGCAAATTCTGAGATTCAATCACTTCCATGGTCGACTCAAACAAAAAAGCGGAATCGGTTTTCAAATGCACAATTCCATCGGGCTTTAATATTTTACGATAACGATCTAAAAATTCGGCAGAGGTTAATCTCTTATGCGCTTTCGATTTATTGGGTTGAGGATCTGGAAACGTAATCCAGATTTCGTCTACTTCGCCGGGTAAAAAGAAATTGTTGAGGTGTTCAATTTCGGTTCTAAGAAATCCGATGTTTGGGATATTATCTTCAATCCCAGTTTTCGCGCCTCTCCATATCCGATTTCCCTTAATATCCAAGCCGAGGTAATTGCGTTCGGGATGGCGTAAAGCTAAACCAACGCTGTATTCTCCTTTGCCACATCCCAATTCTAGGGTTAGTGGAAGATTGTTTTTGAAAAAAGTTTCTTTCCATTTCCCTTTTAGGGGATGATCAAATTGTTCTTTGTAATAAGGATGCTGAATAACATTGGCAAATGTTTCCAACTCGGCAAAATTCCGAAGTTTGCGTTTAGTCATGAGAGTTTACCAGTTTTTATCGAGAGGACAAACAGTCATTTCTTCTACCAAGGTATTCGCGGGCAATTGAACCAAGGTTTTCACTAATTGGGCAATATCTTCGGGCTGAACAAAACTAGCGCGAGGAACATCTTCAACGCCCCAAGTCGCGGTATTTACCGAACCCGGAAAGATGCGGGTAACACCAACGCCAAAATCACGAAGTTCTTCGCATAAGAGTTTTGCATACATATCGTTGGTTACTTTAGAAAGGGTATATGCAGCGGCATTCACACGCGGCTTTTGAACTACCACGGAACTTATAAATACAATACGACCACTCTGCAATTGCTTGAAACGGGGCACAAAAAACTGAACCAATTGAAAACCGCTTCTGAAATTGATATTCATTTGTTCATCAAGTTCATTAAGCGACATACTCCCAACGGCACCGGGAATATAGCTTCCCGCATTGTTTACGATCAAATCTGGGCCGCCCCACTCAAGAGCAATTCTTTCTCGAAAACGAGCATTGTCAGATTCGAGGCAAAGGTCACCTTGAACAATAAGATGCTCTTGAGAACCGAATGATTTCAACGTTTGTTGAAGAGCAATGACTGCTTCTTCTCTTCTCGAAATGCTAGCTATTTGCCAGCCTTGTTTTGCTAATACAATGGCAATGGCATTCCCAATTCCACTGCTAGCCCCTGTAATGATTGCGCGCATGCGACAAAAATAGTTCTTTGATTAGGAATAACCTTATTTTGCATCATGTCTTTTACCAAATCTCCGCGCATTCTTGTTGCCCCGCTCGATTGGGGCCTTGGTCATGCTGCGCGGTGTATTCCGGTTATTAAGGAATTGATTCAACAAAAAGCAGAAGTAATTATCTATGGTTCGGCTCATGTGCTTAACTACCTCCAAAAGCATTTTCCTCATTTGGAACAAATTCAATCAAATGAACAAGAAATCCACTACTCAAAGCACCTTCCTGCTTGGCTTAAAATACTGCTTCAGACTAACAAAATCAATAAGAATATCAAATTAGAATATACGAACTTACAAAGCCTGATAAAAACACGACAAATTGATGGAGTCATCTCTGATAATCGTTACGGCCTAAATTCCAAACTAATTCCTTGTGTTTTTATTACGCACCAATTAAATCCTCGAGTTCCTCAGAATTTGGGATTTCTGAGAAAGAGTATCCAACATAAAATTACCGCTTGGACTTCCAATTTTGATGAAATTTGGATTCCCGATTTGCAAGGCTCCCATTCACTAAGTGCGGATTTATCCATTACCATATCAAAGAATTCTCAGCATAAACACCTGGGAATTCTCAGCCGTTTTTCATCGAATCAAACCGTTCATAATACTCCGAATGGTTATTTGGCTATTATATCTGGACCTGAGCCTCAACGCACAATCTTCTTCCAAGAACTTTTACGAATTAGAAATTCATTATCCTTGGAAATGACTTTCATTGTTGACAAAATATCCAATAAGGTAAGTACGGATGAAATTGATAATATACGAATTCTGGTTCAACCCAATGACGATGAATTTTTACATGAAATCTACAATGCAAAACATATTGTATGTCGATCGGGATACAGCAGTTTGATGGATTTAATCCGTCTAAAAAGAACCGCCTTATTTATTCCAACACCAGGACAAACCGAACAGGAGCACCTTGCCAAAGAAAGTATGAAATGGGGTTTTGGATTTAAAAAGCAAAGCACCTTGAAAGCAATCAAATCGATTGAAGATTGGGAATCCTGTTTTAAATCGAATGAGCAATTGAACGATACATTTCCGGAAGAAGAAAATCAAAGCCACATCTTGCTTAAGAATGCAGTTCGCGATTTTTTAATGGGGCTTAATCGAAGCGAATAACACGCGCCGGACTAATTCGCGTTACAAGCATTGTTGGGGCAAGAAGAGCGATTAGGCAGATGCCGAATGTAGCCGCATTCAGCACAAGAATATTGATAACATTGAGGTTAATTGGAACCACCGATAAATAATAGGTTTCTTGATTTAACGTAATAACTCCAAATTGCGATTGCAGAAAACAGAATCCAATACCTATCAAATTCCCTATCAACATTCCTTTCCCAATCAACACACTGGCCTGCCTTAAAAACAACTTCATCATTAACCGATTGTCGGCACCCAAGGATTTCATTATGCCAATAAACTGGGTGCGCTCCAGAATCATGATGAGCAATGAGGTAATCATATTGATAATCGAAACAACCAACATCAAACCGATGATGATGTAAACGTTTGTGTCCATCAAATCGAGCCAGCTGAATATTTGCGGATAGCGGCTTTTTATACTCTGTGCATTGAGGTCGTTGGGAATAGCTTCGTATACGAGTCTTTCCATTTCATCAATCTTTTCGAAATCTTGAACTTGGACTTCGATGGCACTTACTTGGTCGGGGCTCCATTTATTGAGCTGTTGTACCACCCGAATATCACCCATCATGTATATTTTATCGAAATCGTTATCGCCCAAGCCGGTATCGTAAATGCCCGAAACAACAAATTTTCTCGCCTTGGGTGGATCTTGAATAAAATACATCAATAAGCTACTACCAACTTGGAGCTTTAAAAGTTGAGCTTGCAATTTGGAGATGAGAATTTCGTTTGATTTACCAGAGTCGGGGAGCGAAGGGATTTTTCCAGCAATTAAATTCTTTTCAAAAAAGCCGAATTGATAATCTTTCCCTAATCCTTTAAAAACAACCCCTTCAATAGCATCGCCCGATTTTACAATTCCTGCTTTCGTTGCAATACTCTGCCAATGAACAACTCCAGGCACTTTCTTTATCTCATTCAGGTAGCTTTCTTTGTTGCTAATCGGACTACTTTCGAACGAATGATTGTTATCGTACTTGTTTATTTGAATATGAGCGCCAAAACCAATAACTTTCGCTCGAATCTCTTTCTGGAAGCCCGTTACAATGGCAATTGCAATAATCATCACACAAATACCAACAGCAATGCCTCCAATGGCAATTCGGATGATGGGAGTAGAAAGACGATTGTTGCCTTTGTTGGATTGTAAAAGCCTTTTGGCAAGAAATGCAGATGTGCTCAAATTAATTTAGAATGACTCGATTTAAAATAGCGCCACAAGTTAGAAATTTTAAAGCCTTTGCATGGGCATTTCTATTTCTCTTCTTTTTCATCCAAAATCTACGACCTCAAATTTTCAGTAGGGTTGAGGTTATCATTAAAACCGATGCTGATGTTGAATTGGGAGCTGAACGGATGAATGAATATTTGCCTTTAGTAAAAGGCAAGCGTGTTGCTTTGGCTGCGAATCACACATCGCTAATCGGAAATACACATTTGGTTGATACACTTCGCTCGCTCAAGGTAAATATTGTAAAGGTTTTTGCTCCAGAACACGGTTTTAGAGGTGCTGCTGATGCAGGCGAAAAAGTGAAATCGACTAAGGATACGAAAACCGGCTTGCCACTCATTTCACTTTATGGCGACAATAAAAAGCCAAGACCAGAGCAACTTTCAGATGTTGATGTGGTAATTTTTGATATTCAAGATGTGGGTGCGCGTTTCTATACATACATTTCCACGCTTTCTTTGGTGATGGAAGCCTGTGCCGAAAAAGGCATTCAATTAATTGTACTTGATCGTCCCAATCCGAACGGACATTATACCGATGGGCCCGTTTTAGATCCCGCATTTTCTTCCTTTGTTGGAATGCACCCCGTTCCTGCAGTTCATGGAATGAGTGTGGGCGAATATGCATTGATGGTAAACGGCGAAGGTTGGTTAAAAGGTAAATTAAAATGCAAGCTCCAGGTTATCTCTTGCAAAGGTTGGCAACACAATCAATATTATCAACTGACCGTTCCGCCATCGCCCAATTTACAAACCATGAATGCCATTTATTTATACCCTTCGCTTTGCTTTTTTGAAGGAACTTTTGTGTGTATTGGTAGAGGAACGCCGAAGCCATTCGAGATGATTGGTTTTCCAGAATGCCCTTTAGGCACCTTCAGCTTCACCCCGAAAAGTGGCCCAGGAAGCAAATCGCCTTTATACGAAAACAAGGAATGCAAAGGATTTGACTTAAGTGGTTTTGGAGAGAATTTTCTTCGAGACACCAAATCAATCTACCTGTTTTGGCTTCAGAATCTTTATGAATCGAGTGGCAAAAACCCCAAATACTTCAACGATTTTTTCGATAAATTGGCTGGAACGGATAAACTTCGCAAACAAATCTTAGAAGGGAAAACGGAAGTGGAAATTCGCAAAAGCTGGGAACCTGGTTTGAG
>CAXNNF010000062.1:0-6190 GCA_964203455.1 Bacteroidia bacterium | reverse complement strand
CCTGTTATTGTTCTAATCCTTTTTTCTGTTTTAGTTGCCCTTGACAAGCTAGTTTATTTCATTTTATTTTTTACCCCTTTTTCACTCACTGTCGAATTTTCAGAATTTGCAGCACTAACACTTCCTACCGAACCGCTACTCTTTGGGGTAATGCTTGTTTTTGTATTTAGGATGCTTTATGAAGGTGGATTTGATTGGAAAATCATCAAGCATCCAATAACAATTACCATTATTTGCATGCTCTTGTGGATGACTTTTACATCGTTCACTAGTTCAATGCCTTTGGTATCTATTAAGTATACGGTTGCTCGATTGTGGTTCGTTATATCGTTCTATTTCGTAGCTACTCAAATTTTCAAGAAAAAAGAGAACATGCGGCTTTGGATTTGGGTTTTCACAATCCCTTTAAGTATCGTAATTATCTACTCTATTTTTCAATTCTTTCACTACAACATCGAAAAAGATGCTTTGTATTGGGTAATGCAACCATTCTTTAAAGATCATACAATTTATGGGGCTGTTATTGCCATGATGCTGCCAATTATGTTTGTGTTTGCATTCGATAAATCATACAATGCCCAAACAAGACTTGCTTCCCTTCTATTTTTCTTAATTATATTAATAGGTATTATATTATCATTTACACGTGCGGCATGGCTAAGTATAGTTCTCTCTTATGGCGTTTATCTCATATTCCTTCTAAAAATTAATTGGAGGATAATTGTGTTAGGGATCATTGTAATTGCTTCCATCTTATTTATTTATAAAGATCCTATTGCCGAAAAAATAGCAAGCAATAAACAAAGTTCATCGAAAGACATTTCTAAACATCTTAAATCTGTTTCCAACATTAAAAATGATGCCTCTAATTTAGAGCGTATAAACCGTTGGAAATCAGCTATTCGTATGTTTAAAGACAAGCCCTTGGTTGGATTTGGGCCCGGAACATATCGGTTTCAATATGCTCCTTATCAACGTTCATACGAACAAACCTATGTGAGCACAAATTCCGGATCATTAGGAAACGCACATAGTGAGTATTTAAGTCCTCTAGCTGAAACTGGATTCATTGGAGCATTTATATTTGTAGTGTTAATTGCTTTAACCATTCGAACAGGACGTCGGATATATATCCAAGCGAAATCGCAGGAAATTAAATTTCTTTCGATTGGAATTTTGATTGGATTATTCACCTATTACTTCCATGGATTCCTCAATAACTTTCTTGACCAAGACAAGGCATCAGCTCCATTTTGGTCGATGATTGCCATATTGGTTGCCTTAGATGTTTATCATAATCAGAAAGATGAACATAGTCCAACTCAAAAAAACATAGAGCTTTAATTGGAAATGCCTAATTCGGTGAACGTTTCTGATGGATTTCAGACTAGTGAAAACGACAGGTCAACAAAGCGATATCATCTACATAGGGCTGATTCCCTTTGTAACTTACAAGATTTTGTAACAGCAAAGCATTGATTTGTTCGGATGTTTTATTCGAATTTTGCTCGATCAACTCCGTTAAATGCTCCATACCGAAATCGGTTCCTGAATCGTCTTCTTGCTCAACCAATCCATCGGTATAACATACCAAAACAGAGCCATTTGGAATAATTAATTTCCCCGATTCTAATCGGAAAAGTTTCTCTAACATCCCCAAACCAGTAGTTCCTAATGTTAGAATTTCTATGTCCTCAGGCGTTTTTAATATGGGTGGATTATGTCCCGCGTTTACATAGATTAATTCTCGCGTTTTTGAATTGTACCGCGCAATAAAAAGCGTGATAAATTTCTCTCCTTTTGCACTTTGAACCACTCTGTCGTTTAGCCCATCCACTAATTTTTTCAAGTCCGACTCTTGCTGAACCATGGCTCGTAAATACGCCTGGAAATTTGCCATCAAAATTGCCGCAGAAATACCTTTCCCGGAAACGTCCGCCACGCAAAAGATCATCTCATCATCATTGAGTCTGATGTAATCATAATAATCGCCTCCAACTTGTCGGTGAGGCTGATAAAAAGCAGCAAAGTCTACACATTCATCATTGGGCAATGAAGAAGGGATCAACATCGATTGAACTTCACGAGCCATGTTGAGTTCACGTTTAAAAATCTCCTGTTGAATATTTTCCTTGAACAAACGCTTATTCTCGATAGCAACCGCAATCACATTGCTGATTGTTTGAATAAACTCCAAATCGAACTTCCGTTCACGTTTCATCAATTCAACGTCGAGTTCACCGACGAGCAAATATGCCAATGCTCTATTTTTATGTTGAATCGGAATTACAATATCGAAATTTTGGAGTTGAGGATTATCCTGTTCCGACAAGAAAGTCATGTCGAGAAATGGAAACAAATCAATCTCCGGATGAATACTCAAGGTTTCGTGAGTAGCCCCAAAAGACACAGGCCATTTCCAAATCTCATCAAAGCTACAATACGCAAACTTGCTAAATCCCAATTGCCTGCTTAAGATATACTCGAATATGCTAAATAAATCGGAGGACGGGAAATTATTATTAATCGCACGCGTTACTTGCAGAAGCGCATACAACTGCTGCCGGTAGTGTTGATCGTTTGTATTTGAATGTATAGTATTCAATTTGATAATTTATAACGCCAGATTAATGAAGCGAATTTCATTTTTTATCGCGTTTGTAAACGGTATCCAAAATATCCGGAATTCGTTTAATGTTTGCTAAATCACGCATCTTTTCTCGGGCTTCAGAAACAGGAATTCCAAAATAGGTAGTGTTTCCTTTCAGTGTTTTTCCAACGCCACTTTTAGCGAGAATGATGGCGCCATCTCCAATGGTTAAATCTTTCGAAACGCCCACTTGTCCCCAAATAATCACGTTGTTTTCGATGGTTGCCACACCTGCAACTCCAACTTGTGCTGCAAACAAGCAATTTTCACCAACAACAGTATCGTGTCCAATATGAATCTGATTATCGAATTTGGTTCCTTTCCCAATTACTGTGTCGCCTGTTACACCTTTATCGATGGTACAACCAGCGCCAATTTCAACATCGTCGGCTATCACAACACGACCACAACTTTTCATTTTATCGTATCCTTCGGGACGGCGTTTAAAGTAAAATGCATCGGCTCCAATGATAGTTCCTGCATGAATCACAACTCGATTTCCAATTACACAATGGTCGTAAATAACCACATTCGGATGAATGATGCAATCTTCCCCAATCACCACATGATTTCCAACGAAAGCTCCGGGTTGAATAATGGTTCCTTTGCCAATATTTGATGTTGTATTGACCATGGCATTGGCCGGCTGGAATGGACGAAAATGATCTACTAGAAAATTGTAATCACGAAATGGGTCATCACTAAAAATAAGTGCTTTTCCTTCGGGGCAGTCAACTTCTTTGTTTATAAGAATGGTAGTTGCCTCCGAATTCAGACATTTGTCGTAATACTTTGGATGATCTACAAAAGAAAGATCGCCAGATTCGACTTTATGAATTTCATTTATTCCAGATACAAGATGATCAGGACTTCCCGAAAAGCGGGCATTTATTAATTTAGCCAATTCGGCAACTGTAATAGCAGGTGATAGTTTCATGAATAATTTAGAATGCCGAAAGGTAATGTAAATTTGCAGCAAGAAATTGCATTGCCCAACACAAGTATGACAAACAAACGAGTTATTTAATTTATGACTAATCGCGAAGCAATCGCCATACTTGAATTGCAAATACCCCTGAGTCATGAAGATGTTCGAAGGGCTTTCAGGCGCATGGCGAAAATGTATCATCCAGACCTTCAGCGTGAGCCAGAAAAGCAGGAGGAAGCTTCCAAGAAATTCATTGATGTTCGTCAAGCAAGCGAATGGCTTTTGAGCAAATCGGAATCGGAAATAAATGCGCCAGAGCCAATTAGAAGAGAGACGGCAATTGTGAGAAGAACTTATAAACGCCCCGCTCCTCAACCTAAAATCAAAGACTTTGCAATAATAAAGGAACTCGATAATACCATACTATTGCTTGAATTGATATTAGGTAATAAGAAATGGAAAATCAATCGTAAATTCTTTGGAAAATTCAATCCAAATGAAATTATTGGAAGTTTGTATGAATCTTTGATCGAAAAGAACTACCCGGGCGAAGATAAATTGCAGGGGATTTCATTCTCTATTTTTAGATTCTTTCGCTTGCTTATTGGCGCTATTTTTCTGATTGCTGGATTTTTTATTCTAAGTATTATCGGACTTCTCGGATGCGTTATTTTGTTTCCTCCCTTGATGGTATTTTACTTGATTTACAGCATCTACATTGCAGCATTAGAAATCCTTGCAACACGACTAAACAAGAAAATAAAAAGAGGAGATTTAGACACTTGGATTCATGTACGAAAAACCTATTTGGTTTACCGTAGTTTTCCACTTGTACTTTTCATTTTAACTTCTTGGGGCACAATTAAATTGGGGAAAACAGGCACGATTTACCTTCAATCTATTTCTTGGTTGATTTGCATTCCGGTTGCAATGCTCATTATGAGTGTTTTGTATGAGTGGATTCATTTCCGGAAAATCAAGATTCAACGACAAAACAACAAATCCAAGTAAGCAGAAATTACTGATTCTGTAAATCGAACCACTGACGGCGACGGTTCACTTTTAAATCTTGCAACATCGACGATTTTACGTTGATGGAGAAATTATAACTCTGGCGAAATCCGAAAGGGATCCAGTTAAAGCGCATTTCCCAACAATGCAAATCACGGAATATATCGATGGTAGTTAGGGAAATTGTTTTCTGTGAAAAATCGTATCCAGAACTAAATCCAATTTTCCATTTGGGCGTTAAATTTAGATCTCCACTAAAATTCAAAACCTGATTATTTTGAACCTTCGTTCCAACAAGTGTCTTACTTAAAATAAAGCTTGCGTTAATAGACCATGGAATCGTAAAATCGACATAACTATTGGAATTACGCGATAAATCCATGCGCTCTTCTGGGCTGCCTGTTTGGGAATTCAGTGTTTCTTTTTTACCAGAAGCAATATTCGTTGTTAGGGCAAAATTCGTATTAATTGCCCGAAATAAATGTCCCGTTTTATCATATTCAAACTCATTGATTCGTGTTTTTAGCGTTGTGTCGAAGGCATAAAAATCGAAGGTGCTACTATAGACAAGATCCAGTTTTTTAAAGAGCTTGGTTCGGGCATTTACAGATAGATTTTGCCAATTAAGTGAGTCCGCAGCTAAATTGTATGAGGTGGCAAAATTGAAAGCGTCCAACAATACTATTTTCTTTAATCCTGTGCCGGTTGTATCCTTTCGTGATCGCACCTTGGCTTCTAAATTATTGTTCAAACTTAAACCAATTGTTCCCTGCTCACCAACCGTTGGTTGTCCATAAATTCCTTGTTCGTAAGGAGAATAAAATTCACCCGTTGTGATGCCCGTAGCAACAAATTGACGTGTACTAAAATCGGGTTGGTATCGGAAGTTAACTTGAGGCGTCATTACATTACGAATAGTACTTTTACCCAACTTTAAAAAACCATACAAGCGCGAACTAATGCTTGCATTTGCATTGTACTCTCTAGTCGATTTAAATCCCCGAATGGTATCCGTAACAATGGTTCCGGTTGTTTCGTCGTAACTTTTTTCGATGGAATTAAAGTACCAACGTTCGGTATAATTAACACCTGGCGAAAATGTAAAAAATTTGAGGAATTGAATCGAGGTGGAAATGGGAATTTGGTGTTGGACTCCGTTGTTGAAATTTTGCGTCCAACCCGGGCGTCCAAACAAAGTATCGGCTTGCGTAATGGTATTGCGGCTTTGAAGCGTATACGTAATTCCCATTTTCTCATACCAACGCTGATTCCCAATCGGATTTTTGCGTTTTAAGGGATAAAAGCGGTTCATGTTCACCTGCAGTTCGGGAGCTGAAAGTGTAACAATTTGCGAAGCTGTATTTTGACTATGACCCGCACTTACCACCATATTAAATGGCGTATTAGCAAATGTTTTGGCGTATGAAATACTCGATTGGAAGGTATTGGCTACAATGTTATTTGCGTTGAATGAATTGAGTTTGTTGTAATTACTCGAACCCGCTTGAACCGATGCAGAAAATCTGGAATTGGGTCTAGCTTTCGGGTCTTGATTGTGTTTCCAGGTGATAAAGAAATCTTTGTTTACCGAAGAACCCAAT
>CAXNNF010000061.1:0-6248 GCA_964203455.1 Bacteroidia bacterium | reverse complement strand
TAAATCGCCGCCTTTAATTAGGTTGTTTTCGAGCAACATTTTTAACTCGTGTAAAAATACGAACGTTCGGCAAGAAGCAACTTCATCTTTAAACTCCACAATACTATCCAATTGCGCGTGTTGAAAACCAAGAACGCGGCTATTGAAATCGATCATTACTTTTACCTTAAAAGTATCAGAAGGCACAGCAATAATTTCCACATTCCGAGATGGATCGTTGTAAAAGACGTTCGTTTTTAATTCGTAATAAATTCGATCTGCTTCTAATTCAACAATTTCTGCTTGTTCTAGCGATTCAACAAAGAAACGAGCACTTCCATCTAAAATGGGTACTTCGGGACCGTTAATCTCGATAAGTAAATTATCAATTTGAAGCCCGGCTGCAGCTGCTAATGCATGTTCTACCGTTGAAATACTGGCGCCGTTCAAAGAGAGAGTTGTACCGCGGGAAGTATCCGAAACCAAATCAACATCGGCAGGAATTTCAGGTTGACCTTCCAAATCAATTCGTTTAAATCGAATACCAAAATCTGAAGGAGCGGGTAAAAATGTCATTTCAACTTGCACTCCTGTGTGCAATCCAACTCCTTTTAAGCTAGTAGCTTTCGCAATAGTTTGTTGTTTTTCAGCCATTGTTTTGCTTTTGAATTTCGTCCAACTTTCGTTCGAGTTCCTCAATTTTGTTAATGAGTTCAGGTAATTTTCTGAAACCTATATATGATTTTTTATAATCGCCAATAAAAAATGCAGGAGAACCTTGAACAATTTCCCCTTCTTTAGCGATACTAGAACCAATTCCCGATTGAGCAGCAATTTTCACTCGGTCGGCAATAATCAAATGGCCGACGATTCCTACTTGTCCACCTATCATGCAAAAACGCCCGATTTTGGTTGAACCGGCAATACCTGTTTGAGCAGCAATTACGGTATGTTCACCAATTTCTACATTGTGCGCTATCTGAATAAGGTTATCAAGTTTTACACCTTTCCGGATAATCGTTGATCCTAATGTTGCACGATCAATGGTGGTGTTTGAACCAATTTCAACATGATCTTCAATAATCACATTTCCAATTTGAGCAACTTTCATGTAATTGGAATCATCTTGAGGAGCGAATCCAAATCCATCCCCTCCAATAACAACCCCTGAATGAATCCTACATTCTTTCCCAATTTTACATTCAGAATAGACCTTCACTCCGGGAAATAGCATGGAGTTATCGCCAATAGTTACATTATCGCCAATATAAACACCCGGGTAAAGCTTAACATTGTTGCCAATAATGGAATTCTCGCCGATGTATACAAATGCTCCTATGTAAGGATTTTCTCCAATGCGAGAAGAAGCTGCAATGGTGTGAGGTTCTTCTCTGCCGGTTCTATTTTGACTTATCTTGTTATACGTATCGAGCAAAAGTGCGAAACTTTTATAAGCATCCTTTACTCGAATAAGATTGGTATGAATTGGATTTTCAGGAACAAACGTTTCGCTTACAATGACCAATGAAGCTTTTGTCGTATAAATGAACTCTTCATATTTAGGATTTGCTAAAAATGTTAGAGAGCCTGGTTCACCTTCTTCTATTTTCGCAAGCCTGTTCACCTTTACAGAAGAATCACCTTCTATTGTTCCTTGCAAAAGATCTGCTATTTGCTGCGCTGTAAATTCCATTTTACTTAATTTATGGTATCAAATTCTTTGGGATAGCAAAGAAAGTATTTTCGAATTGATTCGGAGTATACCGATAAACGTAATTGATCAGATGCGTCGCGTACATCGCGTATTGTACCGTTTTTCAATAATATATTTATCTTCTCTTCTCCAGATTTGTATGCACTGTTGGTTATTTCGCCGGTGAAAATATAATAAAATGCGTCTTGTTCTGAATTACCTCTCAATTGCCATTGTGCTTTTAATGTTGCTATTTCAGATTCTTTAAATGGTTGATCGTCAATGCGTATTTTAAATAATTTTCGTTCTATCAACCGTGTACTTAAATCTGAAAGTATACTATCAGAATGACTCATCCATTCTTTAGCGGCTGCAAATATATCATAATCATCCAAGTGAGAAAAATGCTCGATAAACTCTCCATCTAGATTTTCGTTAAATGTGGAATTTGTCGAATTTAAAAAATACGCTAATCCTTTAGTTGCAAATACTACTTCACCATTCTGAACTATATACTTAGCGCGTTTTAGCATATTTACCAACAAATTTTCGGCAGATAAAACCGTTTTATGCAAATACACTTGCCAATACATTAAGCGACGTGCCAACAGGAATTTTTCTATGCTGTAAATACCTTTTTCTTCAATTACTAGCTCTCCATTGACAACTTCCATCATTTTATTAATGCGATCTGAGCCAACCGTCCCTTCAGCTACCCCTGTATAGAAGCTATCTCTATTGAGATAATCCAACCGATCAACATCCAATTGACTTGATAGTAGTTGATGCAAAAATTTCTTGTGGTATGTATCAGTAAAAATAGCAATTGCCATCTCGAGCTTGCTTTCAAATTGGGTATTCAATTTGCGCATAAATAGCAATGACAACTCTTCATGATTAAGTCCATTTACAATGGAATTCTCAAGCGCGTGAGAAAATGGTCCATGTCCAATATCATGCAATAAAATAGCAGCTTGAGCAGCAAAATTTTCCTCGTCTGTGATTTCATGTCCTTTCGAACGCAAGCTCTCAATGGCCAAACTCATTAAATGCATAGCACCCATAGCATGATGAAAACGCGTGTGTTGAGCACCTGGATAAACATAATCAGTTAAGCCAAGTTGCCGGATTCTTCGCAATCGTTGAAACCAAGGGTGTTCAATGATATCGAAAAGCAACTCATATTGAATGGTAATAAACCCGTAAACAGGGTCATTAACAATTTTTTTTTTGTTGTGCGTAAGTTTCACTGACAATATTATAGGAATTATGCTGTTTCATGAGGTACTTTTGAGCACCTTTTAAAAAAGCAAATATACATGGACAAGATAAACATCCTTTGGGCTGATGATGAAATTGAATTATTAAAACCACATATTCTCTTTTTACAGGATAAGGGATATGAAGTTCACACGGCTAATTGTGGCGACGACGCCTTGGATTTGTTCAAAGAACGCGATTTTGACATTGTTTTTTTAGATGAAAATATGCCTGGGCTTTCTGGATTGGAGACCTTGGTGAAAATAAAACAGATCAAAAACGACATCCCGGTTATTATGATAACCAAAAGCGAAGAAGAGCAAATTATGGAAGATGCAATTGGCTCTCAGATTTCCGATTATTTAATTAAACCGGTTAATCCCAACCAGATTTTACTTTCGCTGAAAAAGAATTTAGAAAACAAACGTTTAATTCGCGAGAAAACATCGAGTGCATACCAGCAAGAATTTCGGAGTATTGGAATGACCTTAAGTGACCGCCTTTCTATTAATGAATGGAAAGAAGTATATCAGAAACTCGTATTTTGGGAGTTGGAGCTGAGTAAAAGCAAAGAAGAAGGAATGGAAGAAGTTCTTCGAATGCAAAAAACAGAAGCCAACACACAGTTTTCTAAATACATCGCCAATAATTACCAAAACTGGCTCAATGGTAAAGATCCAGATGCTCCGTTATTATCGCATACAATGTTCAAACAACGCGTTATTCCTGAAATTGATAAATACGAGAGTACGTTTTTTGTTCTAATTGACAATATGCGTTACGATCAATGGAAAGTTATGGCTCCTATCATTTCCGAGTATTTTAAAATCGAAACTGAAGAGATTTATAGTGCGATTCTGCCTACAGCTACGCAATATGCCCGAAATTCTATTTTCTCAGGATTACTTCCTTCCGAAATGGAAAAACGTTATCCCAACCATTGGTTAAACGATGAAGAAGAAGGCGGTAAAAATATGTTTGAAGAGTTCTTCATGATCGAACAGTTTAAACGATTGGGCAAAGACATTAAAACTTCGTATACCAAAGTCACTAATAACCAAGCAGGGAAAAAATTAGCAGAGAATATTCCCAATTTGATGGGAAACAAGTTCAATGCGATTGTATACAATTTCGTTGATATGCTTTCGCATGCTAGAACTGAAATGGAAGTTATTCGCGAATTGGCTGATGATGAAAAAGCATATCGTTCTATTACCGTTTCTTGGCTAGAGCATTCTCCCCTACTCGATATTTTAAGACAAATTGCCGACAGAAAAGCCCGTCTAATCATTACTACAGATCATGGTACGATTCGGGTTACAAACCCAAGCAAAATCATTGGCGATCGTAATACCAACACCAACTTACGATACAAGCAAGGGAAAAATTTGAATTATGAAAAGCGGGATGTTTATGAAGTGAAAAACCCTCTTGATATTTTCCTTCCACGTCAACATGTGAGCACAGCATTTGTATTTGCGAAAGAAGATTTCTTTTTTGCTTATCCAAACAACTACAATTATTTCGTGAATTATTATAAAAACACCTTTCAACATGGAGGTATTTCGCTCGAAGAAATGTTAATCCCTTTCATAACATTAAGCTCCAAATAATCTGTATTTCATATTAAGGTTGTCCCATGTGTGTTTTTTCTTTTAAGCATACATGGGATTTTTCATTGTGGATCATTGAAACTCATGTTAAAAATTTTTAGTTACTCTTTTTATAAAAAAGGATGAACTATCATGTATCTTTGAGGAAGTTCCGCTTAAAAGCATACTATGAAAATCACCTTTGAATGCAGCGCTATCGATGAACTTAAAGAAGCCGCAGAAATCCTAACTTCCTATTTCAAAGAAAAACATGTTGTTGCATTTTATGGAGAAATGGGCGTTGGAAAAACTACATTTATCCGTGCTTTATGCGAAGAATTGGGTTGCAAAGATTCAACAAGTAGTCCAACTTATGGCTTAGTAAATGAATATGCGCTGCCTCATGGTAAAAAAATTTACCATTTTGACTTTTACAGAATCTCTTCATTGGAAGAAGCAATTGCAATTGGAGTGGACGATTATTTCAATAGTGGAGAATGGTGTTTCATTGAATGGCCTGAGAAAATAGAACCCTTGCTTCCATTAAATTATGTTCAGGTTTCGATGAAGGAAAATCAAGGACTTCGAACCATTTATATGCAAAATTCAATCATTACAAAACCCTTCTATTAATTAATTTTTAATTTGAACGCGATGAGTATCCAACACGAACACGGCAAGTTATTTTCTCAAAGTAAGGTATTACTTCCTCAGGAAGAAATGCTCGAAGTTGGTCGTCGTTCGAGCGAGTTACAAATTGGAATCCCTAAAGAAACTTCTTTTCAAGAGAAAAGGGTTTCACTTGTTCCGGCTGCAGTTGCCGTTTTGGTCAATAATGGCCATCAAGTAACGGTCGAAACTGGGGCTGGTACGAATGCTAATTATCAAGACAAGGATTACAGCGATGCTGGTGCTTCCATCGCTTATAGCCCCGATCAGGTTTATAAAAGCGATATTGTTCTCAAGGTCGCCCCGCCAACATTTGATGAAATTGAAATGATGAATCATAAACAGAAACTCATTTCTGCACTTCAGCTTACTGTTCAACAAAAAAATTATTTCAATCACCTCATTTCTAAAAAAATTACCGGACTTGCATTCGATTATATAAAAGACAAATCGGGTATTTATCCTGTTGTTCGCTCTATGAGTGAAATTGCAGGAAATGCGGCCATATTAATTGCAGGCGAATATTTGAGTACAACAAACAATGGAATTGGGATGATGTTTGGCGGAATTTCGGGTGTTCCTCCAACCGAAGTTGTCATTATTGGTTCGGGAACAGTCAGCGAATTTGCCGCTCGAGCAGCAATTGGATTTGGAGCTTATGTTAAAGTTTTCGATAATTCTCTTTATCGTCTTCGTCGTATACAAAATGATTTGGGTCAACGGCTTTTTACATCCATCATCGAACCAAGGCAGCTCGAAAAAGCTCTTCAAACAGCAGATGTTGTCATTGGTGCGCTAAGAGCTAAAGAAGGCAGAACGCCTATTGTAGTTAGCGAAGAAATGGTAAGTAACATGAAATTTGGATCTGTTATTATCGATATTTCGATTGATCAAGGAGGGTGCTTCGAAACTTCGGAAGTTACAAACCATGTAAATCCTGTATTCAAAAAATACGGCGTTACGCATTATTGTGTTCCCAATGTCGCTTCGCGTGTATCGCAAACGGCTTCGCTTGCTTTGAGCAATATTTTCACTCCAATGCTAATGGAAATGGG
>CAXNNF010000060.1:0-6291 GCA_964203455.1 Bacteroidia bacterium | reverse complement strand
TTACGGTTGGTGCTTCAAATGGAAGGGTGAAATTGACCCAAGTATAATCAGCATCTACTTCCGGTTCGGAGCCATCTTGATTTCGAATGAAGAATTTACCATTGGCTTCGGGCAAAGAGCGATAACTCGTAAAAGCGCGAACAGGATCGTTCAAAAGATCTACAACAATCAATGAAGAGTCGCGAATGATATTCTTTACACGGTCGCTTTGCATGCGAAGACTGCGAATATCAACCCAGCGGTATTCATTTCCTCCCGGGAAACAATTCCGTCCATCATCATAATCGTAGGTAATGGATTGATTATTTATTGAAAATGGTTTCAACCAAATGGCATTATCCCATCGATTATTCTGGCGAATTACCAATTTAACAGCTGCAGGAGCATTCGTAATTTGCACTCCACTTACATCTAACAGCACATCGATCTCTTGATGTGTATCACGCAATTCCATGGTGGATGGACGTTTTATGCGTGCCGCAACTTTTGCATCGGTTGTATACACCATAAACCTTCGGGTTAAAACCAAATTTTCCGGATCGCCATCTTCATACACCTTGAGCAAGTAATTTCCACTAATGAGTATTTTCATATTATCATTTGGAAACACCAAGTTATAATGGATATACTGTTGGCGTGTATTAAATGAATACCGGTAATCCTGTATTAAATCTTGTTGTAAACCTTGAATTGCTCTTGATTTCATAACGTTCGATGGCGTCCAATCGGCATTGCAATGTTCTATGGAATAGTATAGTTGCCGCTGTTCGGGTATCAAATCGTCGAACTGCAATTGCAAGCGTGCATCTGAGCCAAGTTCTATGAGTGGAATTGTGCCATCTGTTCCTTCTTGTTGAAGAATGACTGTTTTGATTTCATCACGATATATATGGTCTTCGTATCTCAGAAAATTATCGCGGTAATAATCGGGTGTTTCGGTTTGCGAAGAGACTGTTTGAAAAAGTATACTATATAGTATGGTTAAACTTTGAAGGATGCGTTTTGAAAAGCAATGCATAGCAATTTTTCTTTGTGCGAAGATACGTTGTGTGAACATCATCTGAATCCTCATATTTGCAAAATGAAAATGTTGGATCAACTCGCCATTCAATCTGGAGTCGTTATAAAAAGTATTGAACGTGTCATTGAATTATTCGAAAACGGTAGCACTATTCCTTTCATTGCACGTTACCGAAAAGAATTAACGGGCGGTTTAGACGAAGTGCAACTCGAATCCATTCAAGACAATTGGAATCAATGGAAGAAGTTGGATGAACGAAGGAATGCTATGATCGCTTCGATGGAAGAACGTGGAATTTTAACTCAAGAATTGAAACTCGCTTTGCTGCAAGCCCCAACATTGCAGGCCGCCGAAGACATCTATCTTCCCTATAAACCGAAACGAAGAACCAAAGCAACAATCGCTCGTGAACTTGGTTTGGAACCTCTTGCCAAAATGATTATGAGTCAGGGAAATGATGATCCATTTCGGATAGCTTCGCGATTTGTAAATAAAGAAGTGGCCGATGAAGATGCAGCAATTCAGGGAGCTCGCGATATTATTGCCGAATGGGTGAGCGAACATGCAGGTGCTCGTCAAACATTACGTCAACAGTTCGAACGTTTTGCTGTGTTGCACAGTAAGGTCCAAAAAGGAAAAGAAGAAGAAGCCGCAAAATTCCGTGATTATTTTAGTTTTAACGAGCAATTGAGTCGAATTCCATCGCACCGTTTTATGGCTGTAATGCGTGGCGTAAACGAAGGCTTACTCAGTGTTTCTGCTCTTCCTGAAGAAGATAAGGCGCTCGAAAAGTTGAATAGAATTTTTGTGCGATCAAAATCACTCTGTTCCGAACAGGTCGAAAAAGCGACCAAAGATGCCTACAAAAGACTCATTGCTCCATCATTAGAAAACGAAGTACTTGCGCTCATCAAAGAAAAAGCCGACAAACAAGCGGTTCAGATATTCGCTGAAAATCTAAGGCAATTGCTGATGAGTGCGCCATTAGGAGAAAAACGTGTTTTGGGAATTGATCCAGGTTTTCGATCAGGGTGTAAGCTGGTTTGCTTAGATGAGCAGGGTGCATTGCTCCACAATGAAACTATCTATCCGCATGCGCCTCAGAATCAAGATAAACAAGCCATGGCCAAAATTTCATCGCTTATTGCAGCGTATAAAATGGATGCTGTAGCTATTGGAAATGGAACTGCTGGTCGTGAAACCGAACAATTGATGATGCGCATGCGATTCGAAAAGCCCTTGCAAGTATTTGTGGTGAGTGAAAGTGGCGCATCGGTTTATTCGGCCTCCAAAATTGCCCGTGATGAATTTCCAAACTACGATGTTACCGTTCGGGGAGCTGTGAGTATTGGGCGTCGCTTGCAAGATCCTTTGGCTGAGTTGGTGAAGATCGAACCCAAAAGCATTGGGGTAGGGCAATACCAACACGATTTGGATCAGAAGCTTTTGGGCGATCGATTGACTAATGTGTTACTTAGTTGCGTAAACCAGGTGGGTGTAAATCTCAATATGGCAAGTGCGCATTTGCTTACCTATATATCGGGCCTTGGACCATCAATCGCTGCAAATATTGTGGAGTATAGAAATGCTCATGGTGCTTTTACGAAACGATCGGATTTGAAAAAAGTGCCACGTTTGGGTGATAAAGCATTTGAACAATGTGCTGGTTTTCTTCGCATCGATGGCTCTGAAAATCCATTGGATAATAGTGCTGTTCATCCAGAGCGTTATTCTTTAGTTGAGAAAATGGCGAAAGATGCAGGATTCAAACTTCAGGATATTGTTGGGAGAAACGATTTGCGTCAGGTTATAAAACTCGAAAAATACCTGAGTAACGACGTTGGTTTACCCACATTGGAAGACATTCTCACAGAACTCGAAAAACCCGGGCGCGATCCTCGTAAATCAGTGAAAGTGCTTCAGTTCGATCAATCAGTTCGCAAACCTGAGGATTTGATTCCTGGAATGGTTCTACCCGGAATCATTACCAATATAACGGCGTTTGGGGCTTTTGTAGATGTTGGAGTAAAGCAAGATGGATTGGTGCATGTTTCTCAATTGGCTGATCGTTTTGTGAGTGATCCCATGGAAGTAGTGAAGCTACATCAACATGTAAAAGTGCGTGTATTGGAAGTTGATTTGGCGAGAAAGCGTATTGCGTTTTCCATGAAAGACATCAAAGAGTGATTCATCAAACTGAACAATATTCTTGAATTTACGTTCGTAAAATCATGCAAGAAGAAAACGATTTTATTAACCCAATCGATGCCGATAAAGTTGCCCAAAATCCTGGGTTATTGCCGTATGCTCATACATTAAGCAGTGGAGTAATTAAACCCGACGATTTAGGGAAGATTAAAAGCAATGCCTTGCTTGCCATGGAGCAGCAAACTGATATGCAGCTCAATCAGCTCCAACAACAAATTCAGTTGTTATATAATCAAGCCCAAGAAATTAAATCGCGCACCGACATTTCCATATGGATTTATCAGTCGGATATGGGATTTGATCCAATTATTGGTCACACGTATCATTTGTATGAAAAGAACGATGACCGACATTTTCTATCGATGGTTTCGCCAGAGCAATGGGGGAGAAGTAAAAAATTCAAACGCTTTGTAGCAACAGTAAAATTGCTCGCCGATCATACCTGGGATGTTTTGAAGAAGGGGGAAGATATAATTGAGGAGTAGTCTATACTCAATTCCTATTTTATCACCAAAATGCTTCCTTGGTGTGAATCATCAATGATGGTTCCGCAGTCGGATTTATACGCAACAGAATAATAATACATTCCAGCTGTTGTTTCCGATGAAGTTATCCAATATTTCGTGCCTTCCTTTTGGGAGTCGAAAACCGGGATTCCCCAACGGTTGAAAATAATTAAGGAGTAAGTATCAAAAATTTCCGTTACATCGAAGTCGGGTTTTAAGGGAAGATAAGGTCTCCAAACATCATTTTTACCATCTCCATTTGCAGAAATTACATTCGGAAATTGAAGGGTTTTGAGATCGATTCCGGCTAACTCTGATTCTACAATTATAACAGAAGCTGAATCGCGGCAGCCGCTTGTAGCTTCGGTCACGTAAAGTGTGTAAACTCCCGGTAAACTGGTTGTAGGATTTTGTATTTGACTAAAAAGAGAATCGCTGCCATTGCTTGTTAGAGAACTCCAAAGGAATTCCGTTGTTTGAGCAGGTAGTATTTCAACACCTTGAATTTGCACTGCAGGATTTGCGCAGGAAAGGGAATCTTGAAATTCGGAAATGCTTAAAACAATATCGTGGTTTGGCACTAGTACTTCACGCTCTATTTCACAACCCGCGCCATCAATCACTTTAATAACATACAGCCCAGAATCCAAACCAGACCCACTAATTTCATCCAGAAGGACATCGTCTATTTGAAATGAAATAGGGTTTGTGCCACCGTTCAAGTAGGATGCTTCAATAGAACCATTGACGCCATTACAGGCATTGGTTATAGAAATGTCATAGCTAACAGGAGCAATTATATTAACAATAAAGGATGTGTCAACAGCTAAATTACCACAGATATCCTCCACATTTCCAGAAACATTTGTAATGGTAAAGGTATAGGTGCCTGCAATAGTTAATCCCGAATCGAGCGACAATGTATAATTGGTTTGAGAGTATGCCGTTGGATCTGCTGAGCTTACGGAGCTGAATGGAATGGTATTGCCGTCCGGACCTGTTATGCTGAAGTCTTCTAATTGAACAGAAGTATTTAAAAGTGCTTCACTAAATGTGATGTCAAAATCCTGATTGCCGCATTGAGTTACTACAGAAATAACTTCCGGAACGGTTGCATCGTAAATGCTTGCTGTACTTTGAGTGAAATCGATTGTGTATCCATCGTTACTGTTCGACCAATTCATCACTACCAAAGCGAAAGTTTGTCCACTGTCAACTTGTAAATCAGCATTGAATGCTGGGCCAAATGTGTCGCCAGGTCCGTTAGAAGTTCCGACACCACCATTGGCAGTAGAAATCCCCGTTGGTCCATTGCCCATAACTAAAGAGCCATAAGAATTACATCCTACTTCAGGAGAGGAGCCGTCTTGCGCAATGATTCCAGCACACCCTCCGTTAGTAATATTAAAAAGCCCCCAATCATAATCGTCGGCATTAACAGCGGGGTCAATAATAAAGCTAATTGTTCCAGTTTCTTCAACAGTAAAAGTGTACCACAAACTCATTGTTTCTGTACCTTGGTTACAGGTTCCTGTAAACTCATAGACGCTTCCTGTGCCCGGAGGTGCCGTTTCCTCAGTGTAAATTCCACCGCATAAAACAATAGATCCGCCGCAATCGCTGGTGCTACTTCCGCCTCTTGATGAAGACATTTCTGCTAAAGCAGCTTTTTTCTTTTCTGCATACGATTGAGCAGTTTTGCCCGAAACCTGCGTTTGTGAATATCCATTATGAATAATGAAAGTCAAGATGATAATTACGCCTAAGATGTTCTTCATAATTCAATACTAATCGATTAGTTTGACATTAAATACCACACGAAAGTAATACAATTGATAATAATTATAACATCAATGCGCGTTGAGGTAATTCTAGTTGACTAATAGATCAAAAACGGAACATTTTATGGCGATTCAAATCAATGAATATGTTTAGTTTGGGTCTTCGGAGTATTGAATCAATTCAAATTTCAATTCAAAATCCTAAAGGGATTGAATGTCCATTGAAATGTTTGTCATGTTTGAATTGTGCTTCCCCGATGGGGTCGTATTTTCTTTCAATGATAGATTGTGTGAGTAATATGCGACTCCTCTGGGGTTACTATCCCTTGGATATAAGCCAAATTTTGCTGTATAAGATTTCATTTAACCATCCATTGACCTCTATCCCCCGACCCCTTTCTCCTCGGTAGAAAGGGGAGAAGATTTTGCTAAGAATAAGCATTTTCTCAAGTCCCTCTCCTGCCACATGGTGGTCCCTTTGGGAAGGAGAGGGATTTAGGGTGAGGTAAACGCGAAGAATCTTCCTGAAAAATTTTACAATTAGAACATCCTCGGGTCTCACCCCCGGCCCCTCTCCCTGATGAGAGGGGCGTGGATTCTGCTAGTTTGGGTATATTCACTCCATATGTCACATTTCATTTGAATTAAAATGTCCGAAAAAACTCCCCTCTCCTTTGGAGTCGTGATTCAATTCATAATTCAATTCAAAATCCCGGAGGACATTGAATGTCCATTGAAATGTTTGTCATGTTTGAATTGTGCTTCCCCGATGGGG
>CAXNNF010000059.1:0-6297 GCA_964203455.1 Bacteroidia bacterium | reverse complement strand
ATTGGCTTTTTATCGCAAGCCGTCAATAAAATTTCAAGCTCAATATCGTAAACAGGAGTAGAGATTTTGAAGATTTGGTCTTTGTGTGAATTTCTGTTTGAAGACAGGTAGCCAGTGCCTGCTTCTGCATCGAGGTAAAATGCGAAATCATCACTTGAAGTGTTAATTGGAATGCCAATGTGGTTAGGTGTTCCAGCGGTGTTGGCTGAAAACACATCAAGACCACCTAGTCCGACCCATCCCTTGGAGGAAAAGTACATTGTTCCGTTGCTATCTACAAATGGAAATAACTCGTCTGATGAAGTGTTCACGTATTTGCCTAAATTATTTGGAACCGACCATTTTCCGTCTGTGTATGAAACCTTATAAAGGTCTGAACCTCCGAGTCCACCGGGCCTGTCAGATGCAAAAATGATATTGCCATTCGCATCGAATACACCATGTCCAGTTGAGAAATGTTTATCGTTAAAATTGAAGGTTACATCTTCGATCCATTTGCCTTCTTCTTTCTTGAATAATATAAGTTTTAAGCGAGCATACTTTACGCGTGCAATCGTGTCTAACTCTTCGAAATTGCGTGTCAATAAAGCGTTAGAAAAATCTTTGTTAAATGAAATAGGTCCGTCATGAGAATACGTGTGTTCAATTTCATTCCACACGTCATTGTTTTTCAATTTGTCTATGGCCGAATGCGAATCATAAGGAGAATTCGCATCTTTAATAAAGGTAAGTTCATAATAGTTTTGCCCCGTCCAGGTGTCCTTTCGAGCTAAAAAACCAGTATTGAATTCTGAGGTAACGAAAACCAATCCTTTCTCATAAGGAACTGCAGCAAACTCTTCACCTTTCGATGCATTTCTAAAATCTTTTACTTCGAACTCGCTCGTGTCTTGCAAATAAGACACAATAGTAGGAGCTTGTTTTTTCCATTCAAGAATAGCAGCTTCTGCAGGAATAAGCGTCATAGCAGAATCTACCGAAGCTACCAAAAGCGAATGCATGTTGTTCATACGAAGTAATTCGAAATGTAACGTCCAATCCGCCAGTAGAGCTTGATTACTTCTTGTTATAATCGAATTCCAATGAAGCGCATTTTTATATTGTTCTGAGTTGTAGGCGGCTTCAGTAGCCATTCTGAGGTAGCTCCAATCGCCTTTTTGTTTTTTTACAAAATTATCAGAGAGATCTGCCCAAACAGGATAGGCTTCAACGAATTTGAATTGAGCTGACAATGATTTGGCGTAATCTTCTTTGAAGGCTTGTGCATTCGAAGTAATAGAGGCGCAAAACAAGAAGAGAAGAATGAATATTTTTTTCATGATAAATTAGAAATATCGTGGACTTACAAATGCGTTATTACGAGGGCGAAGGTCAAAGGAGATAACTATTTCGTGGTTTCCCCATTGATTTAACTTCATGCTGTTCATTGGAAGATCAAATGCGTAACCAATCATCATATTGTCATTTATCTGGTAGGATGTATTAAAGCCAATACCTTCACCAATGCGGTACATACTGCCAATCCAAAACTGTTTGTAGAATAAAGCAGAGACGTTAAGTTCCATAACAGCAGGGCTGTTTTGAGTGAATTTCATCAGCGTTGACGTTCGAATATCGGTAACCGAGTTAATAGGGAAAACGTATCCGCCTGTAAGGAAGTAATGACGCTGTGTTATAGCATTTCCAATGTTGTTGTCTATGTTTCTTTCTATCAGATGTGGGACAGAAAGTCCAACGAAATATGAGGCTTGACGAACATGGTTGTCACTTGCAACTTTATACAGATAAGCGCCTGCGCCAAAATTTGCTTGTGATTTGTTGTAAGGTGTTGTGAAGTTAGGATCGTTAGGATTGGTAACTGAAAGTCCGTTAAAATCATATTGAAATTTCTGAATTCCTCCAGAAACGCCCAGGGATAAACGTAGGTTGTTCGGATTCAATTGCATTTGAAAAGAAGCGTGATTCATCCAGTCGATTGAATTGCGCGCGCCTGTTTTGTCAAAAGTTAAATTTGTACCTAGTCCAATGCGCTGTCTTGC
This sequence comes from Bacteroidia bacterium, assembly GCA_964203455.1. GTDB lineage: Bacteria > Bacteroidota > Bacteroidia > M30B66 > M30B66 > CALQRR01. The sequence continues at coordinate 4,258 of CAXNNF010000059.1, read as the reverse complement.
AACAGGGGCGTGAACGGATAAATATTGCGTTGAAGGAGCACCATCCCAGCCAATCCATTGCGAGCGATGCACCATGTTCATGTTTAGTGTGCCTCGTGTTCCGGCATATGCCGGATTGAATGAAAGGGGATTGTTGAAATAGAAGGAGCTTTGAGGGTCCTGCTGAGCGTTGGAAACAAATGATCCAACGAAAAGCAATAATATGAAGTATATTTTTTTCATTTTCATCTGATTCTTATGGTTGTACTTCAATAAATCCTTTGAATGGATCTTGTGATTTTTTATGGGTGTCTATGAGATAGAAGTATGTGGCAGCTGGTAAAATTTCGCCATTGCCTTTGTCGTTTGTGCCTTGCCATGTGTTTTCATAGGGCGAAGCGTAATAGAGAAGTGTTCCCCATCGGTTGAATACCCAGACCTCGTTTTCAGGATATAGCTCAATGTTTTTAACAATCCAGTTATCATTGGTGTTATCTCCATTTGGAGAAATGAATTGAACGGGTTCAACAGGAATAAGCGGCGTACAGCCAATGGTTACCGAAAGTTGCGCTTCGCAATTGTTTTGATCGGAAACAATGACAGTAAAGGTACCTGCATCTATTGAATTTAAAGTTGCGCTATTGGCTTCGTTAATCCAATCAAATGAATATCCTGGTGTTCCTCCGGAAGCACCAACTTGAATATATCCATTTGCCTCTCCGCACTCAGAGCGAAGGGTGTCAATTAGATAAACAATAATTGGGCTTGGCTCACTAATGTCGAACGACTCGCTGTCGATACAACCAGACAAGTTTGTTACAGTTACAGAGTATGCTCCAGGAGCAAGGTTCGATGCAGTTGCATTGGTTGAAGAGTTCGGCGTCCAAGAGTATGTTACGGGGTCTGGTGAATCAGTAGTAATATCAATGGTTCCATCATTCGCTCCGAAGCACGTAACGTCTGTGTATGCTGTATTTGTGATGTTGATCGGAGTAGGAGGGTTAATGGTTACGTTGTATTGCGATACGCAAGTGTTGCCAGGGTCAGTAACAATAACATTGTACGTTCCTGCTTCACTTACAGTTGTGGTTGTGGAAGTGGCTCCGGAAACAATTGTTCCACCGCTCCATACAAGAGTTGCATTGTTTGGCGTTGGGATCGATGAAATAACGGCTAGAGAAGTTACACAGTCGAGGCCACCATCAGGACTAACCGTTGTTGTTAGTGTTGGTGAAGGGCTCACTGTGACTATAAAATCATCGGTTGCTACAGGGCAATTGTTTATCTGAGCGGTCACAGTTATTGTTCCCGTTATGTTTGAACCGGTATTGTTCTCCGGAGCAGTCCATGTTGGAACGTTACCGTTTCCTGAAGCGGCTAAGCCAATTGAGGTGTTCGAGTTGTCCCAGGTTAATGTGGCGCCTGTTGGAGTTGTGATATAATCTAAGGGATCGAAAACGAAATTCGCACAGCCGATTAAATCAACATTGGAAGAAATACTTAAGTTGGGTTGTACAACAACATAAACCGTTGCATTGTTGCCAGGGCATTGCACTCCGGAAGGTTCAATTTCGTAAAAAACAGTGTCGGCTTCATTGCCGTTGTTGACTAATGTTTGAGTAATTGATGTTCCACTACCATCACTGAAGCCAGTTATCGTATTTGGTCCAGTTGCAGTCCATGTGAAGCTTATATTGTTAAGGTTGCTTGTGATTTGAAAACTTGCTTCCTCGTTGCTACAGATATTCATTGAAGAAGGAGTAGCTTGAACATCGGCCTGCGGTTCAACATAGATAGTATGCAACACAGGAGGTTCATTCGTGCAACCAACGGTCGCGCTTATTTCAACAAAACCAACATTGTTTGAAGTGTTCGTTAAGGTGAATTGAGGCGAATTCAAAGGGCTTGCGCCGCTTCCACTTGAAGGAGAAACAGCAGATACGTTTGAAGTGTTAGATACGTTCCAGTTGATGGTGTACGAGGGAATGGTTCCTGTAAGCGTGAAAATGGCTGATGTTTCGCCGCTACAAATGGTTTGTTCCGTTGGATTCATGATCACTGTTCCAACAGGATTAATCACTACTGTTTGAAGCACGGAGTCTGCTCCGCAAAAATTAGAAGTGTGCATCCAAATGTGATAGGTTCCCGGAGTGTCGAAAGTTAATTCAAGGAGATCAGTACCATTTGTCCATTGTGAATAGTCCTGTGAACTTCCTGAAAATCCGTTGGAAGAACCGAATGTTCCGCTGCTTACATTATAGCCGCTTGGTTCATCGACAGTCCAATAATAAGAATACGTATTATCGCAACCGCTTGCGTTAATGTTTTCCCCACCAGAACTAGTGTTGGTGAAGGAAACGGGTTCGTTGAGGCAAATAGGTGAGGCTGGTTCGTAGGTGAATGCCGCGTTTGTTCCCGTAGAAATGGTAATGGGTCCTACTGTAACTACTGTTGGCAAACCGTTACTGGAGCATGCGTTTTGCGCGACGATTGTTGCTGAAAAGGCATTTTCAATAGGTGGAAAACCAGGTGCGTAAAAATAGTCGACTCCACAAGAAGAGGTGTTGAAGATATGGCTAACCGTAGTGTCATTCGCAGTGGTGAAAGTTGATGCGGTTGAACCGTCTGAAAAGGATACTGTGTAATCTATAGGAACATCGTTCGATAATACATCAATGCTAAAAGGTGAAGGCAAGCAAGTTGTTTGTCCAGAACCGGAAACGGTTACGAGCGGCGCGCTTCCATTAAAAACGATATAGTTTTTTGTGACCACGCATCCGTTCGATAAACTAACGGTGTGTGTTAATGTAAATTGACCGAGAGGATAGTTATGGCTAATGTTTGAACCAACCATGTTCGATTGGTTTTCCACAGCACTTCCGTCTCCCCAGTTAAATGTTTGTACGGTGGTGTTGAGGTAGGTCGAATTGAAACTGAATGAAATGGTATCTAATCCGTTGCAGTTTTTAAAAATGGTCAAACCTCCTTGAGTTGCTGTGCCGTAGCCTTGTCCTGTGTTTGCTAAGGTGAGGTTTGAGACCGGGCTTGCAATAACTTGAACGGTTAAACTGAATGTGGAAATTGGATTACCATTGTTGTTATTCACCGTTAAGGTTGCTGTGGTGTTTCCAACGGTGTTGTAAACGGTAGATTGCGGATTTGAACCACTGCTTGTATTTGGAAGGGATCCTGCTCCAAAACTCCACGTATATGTTGAGCTCGCGGTGGTATTTGTGGAATTGTTTATGTAAGTAACGGTTTGTCCTTGACATACAGTAACAATTCCGCCGGAAGACGCGGGCACTGAAACGAAACTAGCAGTTGGGGTTTGAGCATTCGATTGAACGGCCCAGAAGAACAAAAGTGCTGTGGCAATAAAAAGTTGACGAGGTACTTGTCTCATAAAATATTCTTGTATTTAATAAATACTCAAGTAAAGTTAGGTTAAAATAATTCGCGGGGTGTAAATATTGCTATTATTAGATTTAATGATTATCAAGAAATTGTAATTTCCCCCTATTTGCTCCTTGGAGTGTTATCGATAGGTTTGTATTTTTTAGCAAAGAGGTATTACTCAATAAAAAAAAACACGAGCCCATCTCTGAACTCGTGTTTTTAGTTTAAGATAATGTGTTTCTTTTTCTTATTGTCGAAGTGTTGGAATATGCATTAATTCCCGCCGAAACTAACCAACGCCCTCTCAACACCAATCTTCTTCACCTCACCATTCGCGCCTGCAATGATGTAATGCTCTCCCATTTCATCTCCAAGTAAATCATTGATTTTTTTTCTGATCTTCGAAATGGTCTCGCTAATTTTTTGAGTCTGCGCATTGTCCGTGCGTTCGTTGATTCTTTTCGTAGCCGTTGTCCTATCTGATGTTGGACTGACTTTTAAATACAGTTCAGTGAGTTCTTCACGATGCTCATCAAGCATGTTTAGTTTCACACCTTCAGGTTTTCCTAAGAAGAACAAGTACATGGTTTTTTCAATCTTGTCGAGTTTTAATTCGATGTTGGCAAGGTCTGGGAATCGAATGGTGAAATTCGGTCCGGAAATATTCATGCGACTCGGTTTCTTCAACAAAGAGTATCGATCTCTGAATAATATCTCGCTTCGCATGGCCTCCATGATTTCAAAAACCTGATTGGCTAGAAGTGGGTCGACTTGTTTATCTTCCAATCGCTTCACACAGTCGGAACACAAGTCAGCCGTTCGTATTTTTAAGATGAGTTCGCTTTTGTTTCCACAAAAATCATTCATGCATCCTACCGATGTT
>CAXNNF010000058.1:0-6639 GCA_964203455.1 Bacteroidia bacterium | reverse complement strand
GGCCTTTTTTGGTTGTAGCGGTTTGTTGATGTCCTCCAAAAGGCATTCTCCAAGGTGGAAAAGCGAAGAACAATTTACCACCTAGCTTCATGTATACTTGCAGTTGCGCCATCACTCGCTCCTGATCAGGAATATGTTCGATGGTATCTTTGAGAATGATTAAATCGAACTTGCCACGAAATGCATCCATGGTGGATTGATCGTAAATATCTGCCGAAAACAATTCGAGTTTACCAGACTCAATTTCGGATTGTTGAAGCGTTTTGCCATTCTCAATTTTAGAGGTCGACAAATCCATTCCGGTGCATGTACATCCTTTTTCAACAAAGGCTTTAAGCACTCCTCCTTCTCCACAACCAATTTCCAAAACCGTCATGTTTTCTTTCCAACCGCCATTTTTTTCGAGGTATGGAATGATGTAATCGCGGGTTACGAGGTACTGATGTTGAAATTTGAGTGGCGCGTTGCCGTGGAAATAAAGTGCCATAGTTGAAAATACTCGCCGAAGATACAAGGATTTAAGAAGTACCTATTGAAATTATTTCGAAGAAATGTAGAGATCAATTCTGTTCTTTTCATTGGGAATTGACTTTATTTGAATGTTTGAATTGATAATTGGGGATTCTGAATGAAACAGCTATTCATCTTCTTGCTATTGCTAAGTGCTGGCTGTTCGGTTAACAAAAATCCATTTTCACAAAACCGCGCTTCTGCTTATCAATTCCCTCAAAATCGTTTTCTTTCGGGCATTGATTTTTTCTCTTTGGATGAACATAATGTGCGGGTGGAAATTAAAATACCTGGACGACAGCTCGCTTTTTTGCCCGATTTAGATGGCGAAAAGCCGCGAAGAAGATTTGTTATACGAGCATCTTTCTACTCCGAATTCAAAAGAAGAAAACCGGTAATAATTACCCCCATTATAATAGAATCTGCAGATACAGATGAATCCGTTGAATTTATTGCTCGTTTAAAAATTCCACTTTCGCTCGGACATGAAGGTTTATTAAAAATCGAAGCTCGCGATCTGCAAAACAAGAAAGGCGTCATTATTTATAAAAATCTAAGCCGAAAAACCATCGATTCCGATCTCGATTTTCGGGTTCAACAGAAAGGCATATCGAATTTTCAAGGTTGGATTCAGGAAGGAATCCCTGTTCAAATTTCGTTTTGGGATAGTACTCTAACTGAATTTATTCTGAGCGAATTTCCCAAATTCAAGCAATTGCCTTTACCCCCATTTAGTTTAGATGATTCTCCCAAGGAGGACTTTCAAGCTGTTTGTCGAAAGAATATTCAGCAAGCATCTTTGGATTCATTGGTCATAAACAAAGAAAAAATCTTGCGTGTATCATCCTCGAAACATCCAGAAAACGGATTGATTTTATCGGTTGTTGAAAAAGACTTTCCATCATTTCCTAACGAAGAAGAGACCTTCGAAAGTCATCTTTTTCTGATGCAGAAAAAAGAAAAGCAAAATAATACGAGCAAAAACATCATTGACTTTTGGGCAATGATTGGCTTGAATTCATTGCAAATCCAATCGATTGAGAAGGCATGGACCGAAAGAATTAAACAAGCCAATATACTTTTTACACGATCTAACTCAGGATGGCGAACCGACCGCGGCATGATTTACACGATATTTGGCGCTCCAAATACTGTTTACAACAATGGGAATGCGGAAGAGTGGAACTATATTTCTTCAAAAGGAAAACCACCACTTACTTTTCGATTTGAACGATGCAGCAATATATTTTCACAAGAAGCATATTGTTTGGTTCGAAAATCGGAATACGCAACCTATTGGTACAAAGCAATAGAAACTTGGAGGAACGGAACACCATACACTTATGAATAAACCTTTTCATCATAAACCTGCGCAAGATACTTCGGAAATGATTTTCGGGATTTTCCCCATTCTAGAAGCGTTACGAAGCGCTGCAGATGTGGACAAAGTAATCTTGCAAACGGGATTACGTTCACCTCAACTTCAGGAACTTCGAGCTTTATTGGAAGAACTCGAAATCCCATTGCAAATGGTACCGAGGGAGAAACTCGATCGGATGACGCGCGCTAATCACCAGGGAGTTATCGGTTTTATTTCTCCTGTTACATTCCAGCCCATCGAAGAAGTGTTGCAACGTGTGTATGAATTAGGTCGTGATCCCTTTTTACTGATTCTGGATCGCGTTACAGATGTGCGGAATTTCGGAGCCATTTGCCGAACTGCCGAATGTGCCGGAATGGATGCTGTTATTATTCCTTCGCGAGGAAGTGCGCGTGTTGGTGGCGACGCCATGAAAACATCTGCTGGTGCATTGATGAACTTGCCCGTTTGCCGCTCGAATAATTTAAAAGACACACTCGAATATTTAAAAAATTCGGGCATTCGTTTGGTGGCTTGTACCGAAAAAACAGAAACCTCTTTGTTCAATGTTGGCCTCGAAGGTCCCATGGGAATTCTTATGGGCTCGGAAGAAGATGGAATTAGTCCAGAATATCTAAAGAAATGTGATGCGCGAGTTAAAATTCCGATGTTTGGTAAAACTGAGTCGCTGAATGTTTCTGTGGCAACGGCTTTGGTTGTATACGAAGTTCTAAGACAACGAATAAACACTGTGTAACATAAAAACTGATTTTCAATTTTGGAAAATCAGAGTATTGGTTAAATTGCATGAAATCATTAAGTAATTTTTGGAAGATGAAAACGTATTTCTATATCGCTTTGCTAATGTGCAATTCTGCGATTATTAAAGCTCAATGCACCTTCAATCCAATCATTACTCCTACTTCCTTGAGTCTTTGTCCCAACCAGACCGATACTCTTTGGACTCAGCAAGCCGACTCCTATCAGTGGTTTAAATCGGGAACTCCGATCTCAAATTCAAATCAACGTTTTCTTTTGGTGAATCAAGTTCAAGATGCCGGGAGTACGTTCATTGTATCTTCAATAATTAACGGATGTTCGGAAGCTTCTCCTTCGGTTTTAGTATCTGCATTTTCAATCCCAGCTCTATCCATAAGTGTCGCAAACGGACTTTCAAACTCAGGATGTGAAGGTGATATCAGGCAATTGGTTTTAAACGACCCCTTTAATTTGAATATCCTTTGGTTTAAAAATGGGGTTCAACAAAGCAACGAAACAAACGATACGCTGAACGTTAATCAATCGGGATTGTACTCGGCAGTTGCCTTTACCGATCAATGTCCTTTATATAGCCAAACCAGTGCATTGACATCAATCACGTTTTTTCCTGCTTCAACCCCCACTATTTCATTCAATTCCAGCAATCTCGAATTAAGCACGAGCACCAATGCATCCTCATATCAATGGTATTTGGATGGAGTTGCAATTGCTAATTCCAATACAGCGAATTTTCTTCCTCCGGCCAATGGTGTATTTCAAGTTGAGGCCATTTTTGGCACATCGTGCTCGCGACTTTCAGCAGAATATTCCTACACTTCTTTCATTCAAATTTGTCCGCACGACCCAACCATTTCGCCAAATGATTTGGTGCTTTGTCCAAACTCAAGTGATACACTTTTCACTCAAATAGGTGATGCTTATCAATGGTATAAGGATGGGAATTTGATCCAAGGAGCAAGTGATAGCTTTCTGATTGTGAATTCATTTATGGATAGCGGCTCCAGTTTTTCGGTGGCAACAACATTGAATTCATGCACCGAATTATCACCATCTGTGCTCGTTGATGGATGGCTTTTTCTTCCCATGACGGTGATTACGTATGGTCTTGATAATCCTCCATTGTGCGAAGGCGACACGTTGATTCTGCAAGTCAACCAGCCGTATACCGAAAACATTACTTGGTTTTTGAATGGGAATGCCATAGCTGGACAAACAAATGATTCATTATTTGTAACGCAATCAGGAACGTATTCTGTAACTGGTTTTACAAGTCTATGCCCTACTTTCAGCGATGTGAGTTTGCCCCTGGAGTATAATTTTGGAGCTGCGCCAATTCCCGAATTAACCTATTATCCGGTAAGTAACACTCTTGGAACCAACGTAAATGCGGTTCAATACTTCTGGAATTTCAATGGAGTTTCCATTCCCAACGCAACAACCCAGCTCATCAATTTAGGAGAAGCCGGTTCATACAACTTGATTTGCATATACAGCAATGGATGTTCAGCGAACTCATTGCCCTATCAATATGTTCCTGCAGGATTGGACGAAGTTCAGAATTTCGGATTGAATATTCAACCCAATCCAGCAAAAGATGTTGTAAACATTCGCATTCCCGAATTCGGGAAACTTGTTGTAATGAACCTCTCGGGGCAGCAAGTTGCCACGAGTGAATATTCAAAAGGAATGCACCAAATCCACACTGCAGACTGGAAACCAGGAGTTTATTTGTTTCAATTTCAATCTGCTCAAGGAATCCATTCGGCCAAAGTGCTGATTACGGACTAACCGCAAATCATCATATACGCGCCAGCCGGATCTTGAATGAGGCAGTAATGCTTACCATCGTCGCCCATTTTGCGTTTATCGCCAATTACTTTTCCACCAAAAAGTGTACACTTCTCAAGACTTTTATCGAGGTTTTTCACGTTCACATACATGAGCCACTGCGGCGGAATGTCTTTGTTGCTGCCTCTTGCGTAACAGATTCCTGCAATGGGATCTTCGCCTTCTTCGGGCGACATAACATAATCGTTGTAACCGCCCATGTCGAAACCTTGGCGTTCCCAACCTGTTACTTTTTCGTAGAACTCGCTGACTTTGGAGGCGTCCTTCACTGTGAGGTCGTGCCAATGGAAGCGTCCCGAGCCTAGGTCGTCTGGGTTGTCTTCGGTGTCTGTGTTACCTGTGTATCCCGCGGGATACTGAGCTTCCCCGGGATGCTGGGGAGAAGTGAAGATTTTTCCGGGGTTGAGGATGTTGTTGGGGTCGAAGGTGGCTTTGATGCCGCGCATTAAATCGAGCTGGATTTTGTTAAATGCAATATCCATATAAGGTTGTTGCACCAGGCCAATTCCATGTTCCCCACTGAGTGTTCCGCCAAGTTCGACAACCCGAGTAAATAGTTCGCGAATGCCAAGCGTAACATCCGTTTTCCATTGTTCTTCCGTTAAGTCGCCCTTGATGATATTAACATGCAAATTTCCATCTCCAGCATGACCATAACACACCGATTTAAAACCATACTTCGCTCCTATTTCCTTTACAGCAGTAAGCAATGCAGGAAGTTCGGCACGCGGCACAACCGTGTCTTCTTCTTTGTAGGTTGAATTGGATTTAATGGCTTCTGCAACACTGCGGCGTAATTTCCAAAGATCCGTTTTCTGAGCGTCCGATTCGGCAAAGAGAATATCCATGCATCGGTGTTCCTCCAAAACAGGAACAATGCGCTCGATGTCTTTCAGTATAGTTTCTTCGTCGTTTCCATCCACCTCAATCAGCAAATGTGCTTGTTCATCGGGTCCAATCTGAATATTGATATCCGAACGGAAATTCAAGGTCCAGTCGATGGCATCGCGTTCCATAAATTCCAGTGCAGATGGAATGATTCCCGCTCTAAAAATGGCAGAAACCGCAGCGCAAGCATCGAGTGGCGAACGAAATGGTGCGAGTAACACTTTGTTCATACGAGGATAGGGCAAAAGTTTGAATACCACTTTGGTGATAACGGCCAATGTACCTTCGCTCCCCACCATCAATTGCGTGAGATTATATCCTGTAGAATTTTTGAGCACTTTGGCGCCTGTATGAATGATTTCACCTGAAGCTAAAACTACTTCCAAATCGAGCACATAATCGCGGGTTACGCCATACTTCACAGCTCTCGGACCACCCGAACAATGCGCTAAATTTCCGCCGATGAAACAGGTTCCACGACTCGAAGGATCGGGTGGGTAGAAAAGTCCTTTTTCAATAACAGCTTCCTGAAATACTTGGGTAATAACACCCGGCTCGACAGTCGCCTGAAGATTTCGTTCGTCAATTTCGGTGATTCGATCGAAGCGGCTCATGGCAAGAACAACACCACCAAAAACAGGCAATGCAGCTCCACTTAAGCCTGTGCCACCACCTCGTGTTGTAACCGGAATGCCATGTTGGTTGCAATGTTTCAAAATGCTACTTACCTCGTTTGGATTTCCCGGACGAACCACCACTTCGGGGAAAAACTGCAAATCTTCGGTTTGATCGTGCGCATTGTTGGCTAAACTTTCAGCATCCACGAGAACGAATTTCTCACCAAGTACAGATCGAAAAAAATCAATGTCAGTTTGTTGAATAGGATTCATATTTTCGAATTATTTAGATTGAAGATATCTCTTAAATTAAAATTTTGCGTGGATTCCAAGTCCGCTCTTTCCCTCCAGGTGAACAAGTCCTTCTGTAAGATGCAATCCAATTGCATTTTCACCATTCAGTAAAAGTGGTCCGTCCATATCAGCATAATCGAGTTGTGGAAGAAACTGTGCAATAGCAGCAGTTCCAACAATGCTTTCATTCATCGTTCCCATCATTACTTTCAAACCCAATATTCGGGCTTTTTCAATCATCCGCAATGCAGGTGTAATTCCGCCACACTTGGTGAGTTTGATGTTAATACCATCAAAATACCCTGCGCATTTTACTACATCCGCTTCCGACATACAACTTTC
>CAXNNF010000057.1:0-6699 GCA_964203455.1 Bacteroidia bacterium | reverse complement strand
ACATCCGAACAACAGCCATTGAATGCATCTTTGCAGGTATCACACTGTATGAAAAGCAAATTGCAATCTACATTTGCGCAATTGGTATGTGTATCGCAACTTTGGCCGCATTGGTGACAATTGCTGAGAATGTCGTCTGTAATTCGTTCTCCAAGACGTTCGTCGAACACAAAATTCTTTCCTTTGAATTTAGATTCGATTCCATTTTGTTTGATTTCTTGGGCATACGAAATGATGCCACCATAAAGTTGGTTTACATCTTTAAATCCATGATGGCGTAAATATGCAGAAGCTTTTTCGCAACGAATTCCTCCGGTACAATACATCAACACTTTTTGGTCCTTCTGATCTTTCAAATTTTCTACAACCCAAGGCAATTCTTCACGAAATGTATCGACATCGGGCGTAATGGCTCCTTCGAAACGACCTACTTCAGCTTCATAATGATTACGCATATCCACAACCACAACGCCCGGAACATTCATGGCTTCGTTAAACTCAGCAGCAGTTAAGTGATTTCCCACATTGGTAACATCGAAAGTATTGTCGTCTAAGCCATCAGCAACAATCTTCTTTCGGACTTTTATAACAAGTTTTATGAAGGATTTCCCATCGTCTTCAACAGCTATTTTAAAAGGTAAATTGGAGAATTCGGGATGTGAATCGATTTGCTTGCGAAAAGCTTCAAAATTGGATGTTGGAACACTCAATTGCGCATTCACTCCTTCATACGCCAGATAAATTCTTCCTAAAACACCTAATTCGTTCCACTCCCGATACAATTGATCACGGAATACATTCGCATTTTCTAAAATCACATAACGATAAAACGAAAGCGTGGTTCGGGGAGTAGAATCTGCCTGAATCTTAGCTCTGAGTTCGTCTTTATTTATGCGGTTATGAAGAAACATTCATCTGATTTTGATATGCAAATTTATTAAAATGATTCCCTTTAAAATTTAATTTTTTCATGTGTAATTAGTCGAACGAAATAATTTTAAATCGCATTGTTAAATTGTCTTGTTGGAAAAAATGATTCAAACCCTCAGAGATATCAAGAATCTATAAATGTGTTATTGAAACATCGATTTTTCTAACTTTATCGCCCCAAAACATATAGAGTGTAATGTCAAAGTTGTCTGAACATATATTAGTAATTGGCTCCTCAGGCCAAATAGGAACCGAACTTGTTGCCCGTCTTCGCGAAATTCATAGTGCATCTCACGTTATTGCTTGCGACCTTTCTTCTCCAATTGGTGAAACCGACGGACCTTATGAACAATTAAATGTTCTAGATAAACAACGCATTTCGGAGATTTTCGCGAAGTACAAAATATCGGATGTTTATTTGCTTGCAGCAATGCTATCGGCAACAGGAGAAAAATTCCCAATGAAAGCTTGGGACCTCAACATGAACGGCCTTTTTCATTTGCTCGATGCGGCCAAAGAAGGCATTATAAAAAAACTGTACTGGCCAAGTTCCATTGCGGTATTTGGACCTTCAACACCACGCACAAAAACACCTCAACATACCATCGCAGAACCAACAACAGTTTACGGAATTTCCAAACAAACAGGCGAACGTTGGTGCGAATATTACCACATGAAATATGGCGTGGATGTTCGGTCGATGCGCTATCCAGGACTTATTGGTTGGAAATCGGCGCCAGGTGGAGGCACAACCGATTATGCTGTGCATATTTTTCATGAAGCAATCGAAAAAGGTGAGTACACTTGTTTTCTATCGGAAAATACGCGCCTTCCGATGATGTATATGCCCGATGCCATTGATGCCACCATTCAAATTATGCAATCGGATGCGGACAACATTAAGATCCGTTCTGCATATAACCTTGCCGCAATTAGTTTTACTCCCCTTGAAATAGCAGCCGAGATTCAAAAGTTTATTCCCAATTTTAAAATCGATTTCGCACCCGACTTTCGTCAGGAAATTGCCGATTCTTGGCCTGCTTCTATCGACGATAGTTGCGCTCGTGTTGACTGGGGCTGGAACCCACAATTTGATTTAAGCAAAATGACTTCCGATATGATGCTCAATCTTCGGAAAATGAAAGCAGGAATCAAGGTTTAAAATCCAACAATAAAAATTCATTCTGCTTTCGTGTTTGTGGGAACCGAAAAGCATGGGTATTTTAGCACTTTGTTTTAACGCAATGAGCAGCCAGGAACTTTTCATTTACAACACACTCAGCCGCCAAAAAGAGCGGTTCGAACCTCTCAATTATCCCTTTGTTGGATTGTATGTGTGTGGTCCTACTGTTTATGGAGAAGCGCATTTGGGACATGCTCGCCCTTACATCACATTTGATGTGTTGAGTCGATACCTTACTTCGATTGGCTATAAAGTGCGCTATGTTCGGAACATTACCGACGTTGGGCATTTGGAAAACGATGCCGATGAAGGAGAAGATAAAATTGCCAAAAAAGCCCGCTTGGAACAACTCGAGCCCATGGAAATTGTGGAACTGTATACCAATTCTTTTCATGAATCGATGCGGATGCTCAATAACAACCATCCAAGTATTGAACCACGCGCTTCAGGGCATATTCCCGAGCAAATTGAAATGATTCAGAAGATTATCGATAATGGCTTTGCTTATGTTTCGAACGGCTCGGTGTATTTTGATGTGATTAATTACAGCAAAACCAACGATTACGGTAAGTTAAGCGGACGCATTATCGAGGATATGATTGCTGGCGCCGGAAACGAACGTCGTGCTTTGGAAGGTCAGGAAGAAAAACGCAATCCGGCCGATTTCGCATTATGGAAAAAAGCAGACGCGTTTCATATCATGCGCTGGAACTCTCCTTGGAGCGATGGTTTTCCTGGTTGGCATATTGAATGCTCGGCCATGAGTCGCAAATATTTAGGCGAAACATTCGATATACACGGCGGTGGAATGGACCTCGTTTTTCCACATCATGAAAGTGAAATTGCGCAATCGAAAGGCAGCTGCGGACATGCTCCGGTGAAATACTGGATGCACAACAACATGATTACTATCAATGGTCGGAAGATGGGGAAATCGTTGGGGAATTTTATCACCTTGAAGGAATTCTTTACTGGCTCAAATGCCATACTCGAACAGGCTTACAGCCCGATGACCATTCGTTTCTTCATTTTGCAAGCGCATTATCGTAGTACGCTCGATTTCTCGAACGACGCTTTGAAAGCTGCTGAAAAAGCCTACAAACGGATCATCAACGGATTGCGCACATTGCGTCAATTAGATTATGTGACCGAAGGTGGAAGCATTGATGCAGAACTTCAAAGTCGAATAGAAGCTGCCGTTTCACAAGCCTATGCTGGTATGAACGACGATATGAATACCGCGGGGGCCTTGGCTTCTTTGTTCGATTTGTTGAAAATAATAAACTCGTTAAAAGGTGGACAAATAGCCATGAACGCCCTATCTGCTGAAACGTTTGCCTTGATGAAATCGACCTATGTGCATTTTGCCGAAAACATCTTTGGATTACTCGAAGAAAAAGGCAAAACGGGTGATGCGCTCAATAATTTAATGGGCGTAATTATCGAAGATTATTCAGATGCAAAATCACGGAAGGACTACTCAACCGTTGATCGTATCCGGGCACAAATTAAATCGGAAGGATTGATTATTAAAGATTCAAAAACAGGTATAAGCTGGGATTATGAAGAATAATATTTGGGTTGCAGGCATTTTAATGATGGCTGCAGTTTGGACATCTTGCGGTGGTTCATCTAAAAACGAGCAGCCTACAACAACCGAAACACCGAAGCAGACAAAATTGGTAACTTCCGAACTCCCAACGTTCAATGCCGATACAGCTTATGCCATAACAGCGAAACAGGTTGCCTTTGGACCGCGTGTACCTAATACAGAAGCGCATGTAAAATGTGCCGATTACCTCATTGCCACGCTCAAGCGCTACGGGGCTGAAGTGGTTGTTCAAAGCGGAAAAGTAACTGCCTATACGGGAGAATCATTGAGTTTCCGAAACATCCTTGCTCGAATAAATCCAAGTGCAAGTTCTCGAATCATGCTTGCCGCTCATTGGGATACTCGCCCGTTTTCGGATCAAGATATCATGAAACCCAAAGCACGTTTTGATGGTGCTGTTGATGGTGCGGCCAGCGTGGGTATTTTATTAGAAATTGCACGTATTCTTCAAAAAACACCTGCAAGTATTGGGGTTGATATTGTGCTGTTTGATGCCGAAGATTATGGGAATCCAAAGGAAAGCAATACGTATTGTTTAGGTTCTCAGTACTTTGCAAGCAATCCTCCTGTGAAAGATTTTCTTCCAAAATATGGCATCTTACTCGATATGGTTGGAGCTACTGGGGCCACATTTTACCGCGAAGGATTTTCAATGCAATATGCTCCCGACGTGGTGAATCGCGTTTGGAAAATTGCGGAAGAATTGGGGTACAGCAATTACTTTAAAAACGATCCTTGTGGAGCCATTACCGACGACCATTATTTTGTAAACACTATTTTGGGCGTTCCAACTATCGACATCATCCACAATGATCTTCAAAAAGGATTTGGTGATTACTGGCACACCCAACAAGACAATATGGATGCAGTCGATAAAGCCACATTGGGCGTTGTAGGAAGAACGATGCTGGGAGTGGTTTATAGCGAAAAGGCGGCTTCTTAGCAGCCTCAAGATTATTTCACCTCAACTTCTTGAAAATTTAAAAAAACGGTGATTCCCTCCATCCAAATAAATGGCTCGATGGCAATATTGGCAAATAGTAATTAAGTAATAATTACTCGTTTTTTTAATGATAACGTTTCATTTTCGAGAACGATTATGTAAAATCCTTTACTTAATCCTCTTAAGTCAATCGGGAAGACATCCGTGTTAAATGAGTTTTTATAAATTTCTTTTCCAGTTGCATCGAAAACTCTACAATTGTATCTATCTGAATTTAAAGTTTCAGCATTTATTGTAAATAATCCATCTGAAGGATTGGGCATTACTATAAAATTATCGAATTCAACAATTTCTTCTATACCAACGTTTAGTTCTCCTGTTATACAGGTAAAAAATTCACTTTGTTCATTTGTATTATCTCCTAACTGACCAAGATAGTTTGATCCCGTAGAACAAATTGAAGAATTGGGCCATTGCAAACCAAGACTATGTGTCCCATAAAGAGATCCGCCACTTGGAGCACCGACAGCTCCTGAAATTTCTTGCCAACTGGTTTCTGTTCCAATTTGAATTGGGTTAATTTGTTGATTCGTAGTTCCATTGCCTAACTGTCCATTCGCATTAAACCCCCACCCAAATAATTCACCATTTGCATTAATTGCAAAACCAAAAGATGATCCTGCTTCGACTAATTCCCAATTCTCATTAACACCTATTTGAGCAGGATCTATAGTTGTTATTGTATTTCCATTTCCAAGTTGACCATTTCCATTGAACCCCCATGACCAAATTGTTCCTGGGACCATTAATGCTAAAGAGTACTCAAAACCTGCTGATATCGAAATCCATCCATGAGCAGTTCCAATTTGAATGGGTGTAGCACTTTGATTCGTCGTACCATCACCAAGTTGGCCCGTAAGATTAAATCCAAATGCCCAAAGTGTACTATCTGCTTTCAAAGCTAAAGTATGAGCGCCTCCGCAAGAAGCTGTGATCCAATCATGAAGATTACCAATTTGAACTGGGGAACTTTGATTTGTTGTATTTCCCAAACCTAATTCTCCATATGAATTATTTCCCCATGCCCAAATTGTACTATCTTCTTTAATACCAATAGAATGCCCTAGACCCGCATGAACTTCCTTCCAGTTGGATTCAATTCCAACTTGAGTAGGCGTGGTTTTTTGAGTTAAATTTCCGATTCCTAATTGGCCAACACTATTAAGACCCCAAGCCCATAATGTTCCATCATTTTTAACGGCTAAAACATGGAAAGCACCTGCAGATATTTGTTTCCAATTTGAGTCTGACCCAATTTGATTAGGAACAATTTGATTTATTGTATTACCCAAACCTAATTGACCATTTGTGTTTTGCCCCCAACTCCAAAGTGTGCTATCTGATTTTAGAGCTAAAGAATACTCTGTGCCACCTTCGATTTTCAACCAATAATCTTGAGCTTGAGCTGTTTGTGAAATTAATAGGGCCGTAAACAACTGAATTGTCTTGTGAATTTTTCTCATGCTTTTATTATTTTCAAGAACATTTTGAATTCGGTTTATCGCACAATTGAAATACGTTTTGTTCCCTAATTGATTCCATCGACCTCAAGGTAGATAAATGCATGGCGTTGAGGAGATTTGATTTTTTCTTGAATCAAAGAACATAATTCGCGAAATCACTAAAAAGTGTTGTTTTATATACGGTGGATTTAATTTTATAAGTGGTAAAATTTTTCATAAAAGTGGAAATTCACAATTCGACATTGGTTCATTTCAAAGTCATAGAGATAAAACCCATGTATTATTTCACCTCAACTTCTTGGAAATTTAAAAACGGTGATTCTCCTCCGTCTGCATAAATTGCCCGTATCATATACCGATATGTTCCTTTACCCGTCATGCTGGTATCAGAAAAATTAGTCAAATTCCCTTCAACAGAAGTTAAAGAAGATGGGCGTTTCCCCGACTTTCCTCTGTAAATTACATAGTGCTTTACCGGAGCTACTGGTTTTTTCCAACTGAGGTCTAT
>CAXNNF010000056.1:0-6735 GCA_964203455.1 Bacteroidia bacterium | reverse complement strand
CGCGCTACCGAAATTCCATATCCATCATCCCAAACAGAAATCGCCATAGGAACTTGCAAAACACCAGCAGCATTGATGGTTTCGAAGAATATTCCTTCAGATGTACTTGCATCGCCAATAGTTCCAAAAGCTACTTCGTTTCCGTTGATGGAAAGTCCAGTCGCATCTTTTAATTCAGGCGTATTCCGATAAATTTTGGATGCCAAAGCCAATCCAAGTAAACGCGGCATTTGTCCTGCAGTTGGTGAAATATCGGCTGATGAATTTTTTAAGCTTGTTAATTCTTTCCAGCTACCATCTCGGTTTACGGTGGTTGTTGAGAAATGCCCATTCATTGAGCGTCCCGATGACATCGGTTCAGCATCTTCATCCGCATGTGCGTACAACTGTGCGAAAAAATTCTCCACGGTCATGAGACCTGCAGCTAGCATAAACGTTTGGTCGCGGTAATATCCTGAGCGAAAATCTCCGTTTTTAAACGCTTTAGCCATGGCAATCTGCGGAATTTCTTTTCCATCGCCGAAAATGCCGAATTTGGCTTTCCCGGTAAGTACTTCTTTTCGACCAAGTAAACTCGTTTCTCTGCTTATGCAGGCAATTCTATAGTCTTGAACCACAGATGCGAGGAACTCTTCGAAGCTCAGTTCGCTAGATGATTCTGGTGTGTTTTGCGGATTGCTCATACAGGCCAAATTTGCGACAAAGATAACAATTCGGTTTTGCTGATGGGTAGGTTCCAAAGAAGAAGAATTTCCAAATTATTTTCGATATTTGAAAAATGCTTCGAGTTTGGATACGCCGTATTGTGAAAGTGAGTATTCCGCTCGTATTGGGATTGGTTGTTTGTGTTTGGTATTGTAATAACTGGATTGATCAAGCATGCGACGCGTATATTTTTTCAAGCGTTGAAGAAATTCCTCGAACCCAGGTGGGACTTTTGTTAGGGACCAGTAAATACAATCGCTCGGGAAATCCCAATCAATTTTTTCGGTATCGCATTGATGCTGCGGTGAAGTTGTATTTCAATCGTAAAGTCAAGTATTTATTAGTAAGCGGAGATAATAGAACATTATACTACAATGAACCACGCGATATGCGCAGAGCTCTGATAGCCAGAGGCGTTCCCGATTCGTTAATTATCCTCGATTATGCAGGATTAAGAACTTTCGATTCTGTGATTCGATGCAGTAAAGTATTTGGACAAAGCAGTTTTACGATTATATCGCAAGAATTTCATCTCGAACGCGCTTTGTTTATTGCTCAGCATTTTGATCTAAATGTAATTGGATTTGAAGCACAAGCGGTTGCTGAAAACAGATCTGTTTCGACAGTTATTCGTGAATATTTTGCTCGCTTTAAAGCCGTATTGGATGTATTTATTTTAGGAACCAAACCGCGGTTTTTAGGTGATCCAATTCAGATAGGGAATGGCCAATAAAAAACCCCGCCGAAGCAGGGTTTTGTTTAATATTTTATTTTGGTTTTTACCTTTTACCGAAAACACTTTTCAATAAATCGGTTACTTGGGCCATTGGGTCTTTCCGGATTTTCGCCTCTTCTTGAGCTAGCAATTTAAATAAACCCTCGAGGGCTTTTTCAGTAACGTATTTATCCAAGTCGGGGTTTTTCTTCGAAACACCGGGAATCATGTTGTATTTATTGATAATCGGTTTCCAATATTTGGTAAGTTGTACTTTGTTAATTGCGTTTTTAACGATGGGCGAAAATTTTGTAGTTAGATCTGCAGTAGTTTTGGTTTTTAAAAAGTTTGTTGCTGCATTATCACCACCATTTAATATGGAAAGTCCATCTGTAATGGACATTGTTTTAACTGCATTAATGAAAATTGGTGCTGCTTCTTTGGAAGCTTCTTCGGCGGCACGGTTTAAATTCTTTACGAATTTATCCACCTCCGAACCCATTCCAAATTGCCTTGCTTTGGTTTCTACAATTTTTGCTTCTTGAGGAAATGGAATTTTAATGAGTGGATTTTTAAAGAAACCATCTGATTTTGATGCACTTGCTGCAGAGTTTTTTGTTCCAATGCTAAGTGCTTCTTTTAAGCCACGAATGATTTCGTCATTTTTGGGAGTTCCCCCGTTTCCTTGTCCAATAGCATTGTTTACTTGATTCTGGACCTGATTAAGAATGTTCTGAGCGTGTAAGCAATTTCCGAATACAAAAATGCTTACAATAAATAGGATGCGTTTCATAGTTTTTCGTTTTTTCTGGCTTTGCAATTACATTGCCACAATTATTCTTTATGGTTCATTTTGCGAGTTCGGATTTGTACATTCCGTGTTCTGAGTATGTTTAATGTTTCAACTATGAGCGAAAATGCCATCGCAACATATACATAAGGCTTTAAATTAACGTGATAATTTTTTTCAATGTGAAGCGACTCTAAAATCAATACAATTCCAATGGCAACTAAAAATACCATCGCCAACATTTTAATGGTTTGGTATTTATTAATGAAATCGCTCACCATTCCTGAAAAAGCAATCATGATAATAATGGCAATCATGACAGCAAGAATCATGATTACAAGGTTCGATGAAATAGCTACAGCAGTTAAAATGGAATCGAAAGAGAACACTATATCAAGCAAAACGATTTGTACGATGGCTTTAGCAAAACCAACTACAGTAACCGAACCTGTATCTTCGTGCTCATCTTGAATAAGTTTTTCGCGAATTTCCATAATCGTTTTGATGACCAAGAAAATACCACCGGCCAAAAGAATCAAATCGCGACCACTTGCTTCAAAATTACCAACATGAACTAGCGGTTCTTTCAAACTTGCAATCCAGGATATTATAGAAAGAAGGAGGATTCTGAAAATCAAAGCTAGGCTTAACCCTATTAAACGGGCACGTTGCTGACTGCTTTTGGGAAGTTTTCCTGCAACAATAGCAATGAATATGATATTATCGATTCCAAGAACTATTTCAAGAACAGTAAGCGATAACAAGGTAATTAAACCATTTAACGTAAAAAATGCTTCCCAAGAAGCGGGGTCAAAAAAGCTCATTTGAATATTCAATTTCTGAATTGCAAAACTATGAAAAGCAAAGAGTATTGAAGCTGCAAATTATAATTGTTTAGATTTGTCACTTAACATCGCCTGAAAGGTTTATGAATAAAAGAAATTCGTTCATACTATTTGCAGTTTTTAGTTTTATTGGCATTGGATTAACGCTTTTAAATGGAGCCATAGGACATCCATTCTCGCCAGAAATTTTATCCGTTTTTCGTTGGATTGCAATTGCTACTGCCATTATTTATTGCCTTTATCATAAATCGCTCACTGCTTGGATTTTGGTAAGTATGCTTTTTGGAGTTGAATTGGGATATGATTTCCCTGAGATTGCAAAACCTTTGAAAGTGTTAAGCGATATTTTTCTTCGTCTAATTAAAACCATCATAGCTCCTTTGATTTTTTCCACATTGGTGGTTGGTATTGCTGGTCACTCTAGTTTAAAACAAGTTGGACGGATGGGTTTAAAAGCCATTCTGTATTTTGAGGTAGTAACGACTTTTGCATTGATTATAGGATTGGCGGCAATAAATTTTACGCAAGCTGGAAAAGGTGCAGTTTTTCAAGCACAAGAAGCGCAAGTCACGAAAGCAAATTCTTTACTGAGTCAAAAGCAAAATCACGATGTTATCTTGGATATTTTTCCAGAGAATATAGCGAAGGCTATTTTCGAGAATCAGATTTTGCAAGTGGTCATTTTCAGTATTCTATTTGGAATTGGATTAGCAATGATTCAAAATGAAGAAAAGAAGAGGCCGATGTTGGCTTTTGCTGAAAGTCTTTCGGAAGTGATGTTTAAGTTTACCAATATCGTTATGTACATGGCGCCAATGGCTGTAGGTGGAGCAGTTGCTTACTCGGTTGCAACGATGGGCTTGGGCGTTTTACAAAACCTACTAATGCTTGTTGGTACTTTATATGGAGCCTTATTCACTTTTGTGCTCGTCATTTTGGTGCCCATTGCGCTTATTGTTCGCCTGCCATTTAAACGTTTTATTGAAGCCATTTCCGAGCCCGTTTCCATCGCATTTGCTACAGCTAGTTCCGAAGCAGCCCTTCCCAAGGCCATGGAGAATCTCGAAAAAATGGGTATTCCTCGTAAGATTGTCGCATTTGTTCTTCCAACTGGATACAGTTTTAATTTGGATGGAACCACCTTATATCTCTCGCTTGCATCTGTTTTTATTGCTCAGGTATGTGGTGTTGATTTAACCATCGGCGAACAAATTCAAATGTGCCTCATTTTAATGCTAACAAGCAAAGGGGTTGCAGGAGTTCGCGGAGCATCATTTTTAATTTTGGTGAGTACCGTTGCATCATTAGGACTCGATCCTCAAAAAGCCTTTGCTATTTTAGCCATTGATGCAGTTATGGATATGGGGAGAACTTCTGTAAACGTGATTGGAAATTGTTTGGCAACCTATGTGGTTGCACGTTGGGAAAAAGAAATTTAATAGACTATAATCATCCTTTGTAAGGTTATCGAAAAAACAATTTGGGAAGCTTCAATGTTTTGTAATAAATTGCAACCCGAATTCCAAAATCTATCATGAAAAAAATCTACACAGTATTACTCGGAATGATGATCATCACATCATCATTTGCACAACAGCATCATCGTTGCGCAACTATGGAAGTGGATGCACGATTAAGAGCATCTGACCCTGAATATGCAGCAAAACAAAGTCAAATTGATGAACATGCTCGCGCTTTTGCTGAATCGCATCAATCTGGGCAACGCATTTTGGTAACCATACCCGTTGTTTTTCATGTTGTTTACCAAAATGCCACAGAAAACATTTCAGATGCCAAATTGCAATCTCAATTAGATGTATTGAATGAAGATTTTAGAAAACTAAATGTTGATTTTTCCACTGTGCCCTCTGCTTTTCAAGGAGTCGCTGCCGATATGGAAATTCAATTTTGCTTGGCAACTGTTGATGCAGCAGGGAATCCCACAACTGGCATAACACGTACACAAACTACAGACACTGGATTTGATACTGACGATCAAGTAAAATATACAGCACAAGGCGGACAAAATGCTTGGGATAGAAACAAGTATCTCAATATTTGGGTGTGTGATATGGGGGCTGCAAGTCTTTTAGGTTATGCTCAATTTCCTGGTGGGCCAGCTGCAACAGATGGTGTTGTATTGACATACAATGCAGTTGGTCGAATAGGTGTTTCTGGTTCATACAATAAAGGGAGAACAGCTACACACGAAGTTGGACATTGGTTAAACCTTCGTCACATTTGGGGGGATTCTAATTGTGGAAATGATCAGGTTTCTGATACGCCAACTCAACAAACAGCAAATTATGGTTGCAAAAATTTCCCTTATGTTACATGCAACAATGGTCCAAATGGAGATATGTTCATGAACTTTATGGACTACGGTGACGACGATTGCTTAAAGATGTTTTCGAACGGACAAAAAACACGCTCGCAATCATTGTTTTCAACTGGCGGTTCTCGTGTGAGTTTGCTAAGTTCAAATGCGTGTTCGATAGCTCCTCCACCAACCGTTGCATGTACAGATACATTGAATTATCCTCTTGCAGGCTCGGTTAATGTTTTTCTAGCAGGGACAGGTCAAACAGGATACGTTGGTGGCGTAAATTCTTACGGCGATGTTGCTAAAGCTGATTTGTTTTCAGTAACAGCTCCAATCACCTCATTAACAGGAGCCGGCTTTACGTTTGGAATAGCAACACAAGGAACCGCACCCGCAGGATCTTTAATAACTGTTAAGGCTTATGCATATTCAGCAGCAGGACCCACAACTGTTTTAGCAACTACAACCATTCCACTAAGTACCATCATTGCTAATGTAAATGCTGGAACAAATACTTATGTATCATTTCAAACTCCAGTAACTATTTCAGGAAATTTCTTCTTGGGTATAGAATTTAATCCGAATGCAGGTTACACACTTTCACTTAAAAGTAATTCAGATGGTGATCCAGCCGCAAATTCAGCTTGGGAACAATTTGGAGATTTGTCTTGGCATCAATTTTCTGAGTCGCCTGCAAGTTGGGGGATTAGTGTGAATCAAGCCATTTTTCCAATATTAACATCTATTGCTCCAATTGCTTCTTTCAGCGCAACAACATCAACAACAATTTGTGCTGGTCAAACCGTTTCGTATGCAGCACAAGCAAGTGGTTCGGCGTATAACTGGACTTTCACAGGAGGAACACCTGCATCGTCAACATCACAAAATCCAACGATTACTTATAATTCATCAGGATCATATGGAGTTAATTTAGTAGTTACGGGAGTTTGTTCAGGTCAAAGTGCTACACAAACTCAAAACACCTTGGTTACTGTAAGTCAGGCTCCAATTCAACCGGTACTTTCCTTAAACAATGGAGTAATTTCTTCGGGAGTAACAGTTGGTACTTTTCAATGGTACTTAAATGGTGTTGCTATTTCTGGCGCTAATTCATCTACATATACGCCAACGCAATCAGGTGTTTATACTGTTGCTGTATCAAACACGAGTGGAAACTGTACAAAAACATCTGCTGGCCTAAATTATACATCAACTGTTGGTATTTATGACGCAAGTGGAGAAGTGTATATCAACATTTATCCAAATCCAGCAAAGGATGTAATATCAATTCAAACAGGATTTAATACCATGCAAGCGCTTGTTGTTTGCAGTATGTTTGATTTAAGTGGCAAGTTGG
>CAXNNF010000055.1:0-6900 GCA_964203455.1 Bacteroidia bacterium | reverse complement strand
ATTTGAAGAGGAATCAATAGATTCGAAAAAGTACCACTTAAACCACCAGTTAATACAAAGAAAACCATGATAGTTCCATGTATCGTAACAAGTGCTAAGTAGAAATTCGGATCTAGAATTCCACCTGGTGCCCATTTACCTAAAATTGGTTCTAAGAATGGGAAACTTCTTCCTGGCCAAGCAAGTTGTAAACGAAAAACAAGCGACATTAACATTGCTAAAACACCCATGAATACAGCAGTAATCAAGAATTGTTTTGCAATCATCTTATGATCTTGGGAGAAGATGTACTTGCTAATAAATGTGTCATGATGTTCATGATCGTCGTGATCGTGATGAGCGTGACCGTGTTCTACATGTGCAACATCCTGTGTTGCATGCTCAACAATTTGTGTATGATCTTTTTCTAACATTTTGCTCTCTTTGTTTTTTAATAGACTAAAGCAATAAGCTTTTTTAGTGTGAAGACTTAGGCATAACAACCTGTGCAGTAATTTTGTTTTCGACAACAACAGAATCTTTAGCAGTTGAAGAATCTGTTGATTTTGTTTGAGCAGTAACAGCTTGTTTTTGCATCCAAGTCTGTTGTTCAGCAATCCATTTATTGTATTCTTCTTGTGTATCGACTATAATATCCATTTGCATATTGAAATGCGAAGCTCCACAAACCTTATTGCACAAAAGAATGTAATTAAACTTGTCATTTTTCAATTTACCACGCATTTCTTTGGTGGTAATGGTAGGTGTAAATTCAAATGTTGTTTCCATACCTGGCACGCAGTTCATCTGTGCACGGAAATGCGGCATGAACGCACTGTGAATTACATCACGCGAACGAAATTTAAATAAAACCGGTTTACCCAATACAAGGTGAAATTCACCTTTGACAATTATATCATCGTCCGCTTTTGAATCAGATATTAAACCTAAGTCATTGCCTTCGCCAATTTTACGGAAATCAGACTTGCCTAAAACATTATCCTTTCCAGCATACCGAGCTGTCCAATCGAATTGTTTTGAATAAAGTTCAACAACCATTGCATCTTTAGATCCTGGGTAAATAACATCGCTCCATACCGTTAATCCGTAAGCAATTAAACCTGATAATACGATTGCAGGAATAATAGTCCAAATCATTTCAAGTTTATTACTATGCGCAAAATATACAGCTCTTCTACCTTTAACACTTACGTTTTTATATATCTGATAAACCATAATGATATGGGTCAGAACAAAAACAAATGCAATTACAGCAGTAGTAACGTTAAATAGATTGTCAATTTCAGGACCATGAGCGGATGCTGCTTCAGGAAGAAGTTTGTCTTTATATTTAAAGAATTGCCAAGCGCAAAAACCAAGGAATGCCATTAAAAACAATACCCAAAGTGCTGCTTGATTGCGTCCTTCCGCTTCTGTGATTACATCATCTTTGCGGCCACCACGCAGATCAGCAGAAAGATTGTAAATGGACATCACCCGACTTGCGGCGATTACAAACAATACAATTACAGCCAGAACAAGAAGTGTCATATGGTTGGATTTCTGTTGAAAAAATTCGAATTAAATATGGTGATGAACGCTTTCTTGGTAAAAAACGTGATTTGTGTTTGAAACAGGACGGCTTGCTAATTTCTTTAAAACAACGAATAAAAACAATCCTAAGAATCCTAACATTGTTCCTATTTCAATCCAATCTAAGTGCCAATGTTCTTTCATTGTTCCTGGCATAATCATTACAAAATTATCGCTCCAATGACCAATTAAAATTACAATACCTACAAAGAATAGCAGATTGAAATTTCGTTTGTTTCCACGCTTCATCAAAACAAGGAAAGGAAAGAAAAAGTTTAAAAATAGATTCAAAATAAAGATGAATTTGTAATTTTTAAAACGATCCATATAATATGTTACTTCTTCAGGAATATTAGAATACCAAATAAGAAGGTACTGAGATGTCCATAGGTATGTCCAGAAAATAGAAAATGCGAACATGAATTTACCTAAGTCATGAATATGGTTTTCGTTTACTTCTGGCAATAGACCATGGTTTTTCAAATGAAGCGTAACCAAAGTAATCATTGTTAAAGCACTTACAAAGAAACCAGCAAAAGTATACCATCCGAATAGTGTACTAAACCAATGCGTATCTATTGACATAATCCAATCCCAAGCAGAAGTAGATGAAGTAACAGCGAAGAAAACTAAAAACCAAGCGGCTAAACTCTGACTGCTTTTCCAATTGGAAACATCTAAATTTTGCTCTTCCATTTGTGATTTTTTCATGAAAGCACGAAGAAACAAAATCCAACCTCCTAGATAAACAAGGGAACGTATTATAAAAAATGGAGCATTTAAAAAACTGCTTTTTCCAGCAATAATTTCATCGTAATGATGTCCATGATTAAGAGATGCATCTGTAACTTCTGGATCAGCCCAATGGTAAATGTGATTAAAATGCAATGCAGATAAAATCGTAACAATTGCCATAAATGCCGCACCTACAGGCAAGTAACTAGCAACGGCCTCCATTGGACGTTTAACAACTGCCGACCAACCTGCTTCTGCTGCATATTGAACCGCCATAAAAAATAAAGCGCCCAATGAAATGGCCATGAAGAAAAAAGAATTAAGCAGAAGGCTTGGCCAAACACGATGCGAATCTGCAATAAATCCACCAACAATACTTATCACTCCAATAGCGATTAGTACAAAGCAAATGTTACGTGTTTTAGATGTGAAGATATAATAGTTCATTTTACCTGTAATTATTAATTTGTGTCAGGTGCTTACTTCTTGTCTGTAGGTTTTGTTGAAGGAGCTGAGGCAGTAGTCATTGTTGAAGAAGACAGAGTAGAATCTGCCGCAGGAGCTGAAGTTCCTAAACCATCTGATCTAAGTTTTTGAACCCAACGTACTACTTGCCAACGTTCATTGTAATTGATTTGAGACGCATGAGAGCCCATCATGTTTTTACCATAGTATAATGTGTGATACATTTTACCTTCAGGAAGATCTTTGATTGTTGCACCATAGTAGGAAGGAACTCCAGCATATTTTTCTAGTTGAACTAAAATACCATTACCGTCACCTTTTTCACCATGACAATGAATACAAAAGTTTTTATAAATCTTTTCACCTTTAGCAATGTTCTCAGGAGTGTTTTCAATTGGATTTTTTAAGCTTGCTCCAGCTGCTTCGTAGCCTTCATTTGTATTAGGAAACCCATAAGGTTCGAAAAAAGGCAATGTTTCTTCGTTGAATCGAGGTACAGATCCTAATACCGGTCTTTGAGAGGCTAAGCCGTCTTTAAAAACGGAATTTTCTCCGTACGTTTCTAGTGCTGGCCCACGATACATATCAGGAGCGTATTCAACACCAGGACTAAGTGGGTCGCTTTTGCACGATATCAATGCAATACTTGACAATGATAAGGCAAGTATTAATAAATAAATTGTATGTGTATGTTTAGTCATTATGAATTTTCCTTAATTCAATTCTTTGTGGTTGATTTCAATTGCTCCAGTGTTTCGAAGTGTTGAAAGAATTTCGTCTTCTGATACTCGCTTATTTTCGGATGATTGAATTTCCATGATAAACATGTCATCTGTTGAGCGTATGTCTGGGCTATGTGGCTGGCGACCTGGATAAAGTTTATTTACCAATAAATAACTAATTACCATTCCATGAGCAGCACAAAATACGGTAAGCTCAAAAGTAACAGGAATAAAAGCGGGAAAATTTTGCAGCCAAGTAAAGTTTGGTTTACCTCCAATGTTCATTGGCCAATCATGAATCAACATATACCAAGTCATCCATATTGCGAACGAAGTTCCAAACATTCCATAAAAGAATGCGAAATTTGATAAACGCGTTGGTTTTATACCTATTACAGGGTCTAAACCGTGAATAGGAAATGGAGAAAATACATCTTTGATTCGGACACCTTTACTTGTAAGTGCTTTTGCACTTTCGAGAAGCACTTCCTCGTCATCAAATACTCCGTAAATTACTTTTTTGCTCATAACGGATTAATGCTTGGCTTGTTTAGGATTTTCGCTTGTTGATTTCAAAATAGTTTTCAACTCACTTAATGCAATTACAGGGAATGTTCTTGAGAATAATAAGAACAATGTGAAAAATATTCCAATTGTACCAATGAAAATTCCAATATCTACGAATGTTGGGTGAAACATCGTCCAACTTGATGGAAGATAATCGCGATGCAATGATGTAACGATAATTACAAATCGTTCGAACCACATTCCAATATTTACGAAAATAGAGATGATGAATGTTGCAATAAAACTCTTACGAATTTTCTTAAACCAAAATAGCTGAGGTGTAATAACATTACATGTCATCATTGACCAATATGACCACCAATAAGGACCTGTTGCACGATTTAAAAATGCATATTGTTCGTATTCAACACCTGAATACCATGAAGTAAATAATTCGGTTAGATATGCAACACCAACGATTGAACCGGTCAGAATAATAATCTTATTCATCAATTCAATATGTTGAATGGTGATGTAATCTTCTAAGTGAAGTACTTTACGCATAATAATTAATAACGTAAGTACCATGGCAAATCCAGAGAAAATTGCACCCGCAACAAAGTAGGGAGGAAAAATGGTTGTATGCCAACCTGGAATTACTGATGTAGCAAAGTCCATGGATACAATGGTGTGAACAGATAGTACCAAGGGCGTGGAAAGACCTGCGAGTACTAATGAAACTTCTTCAAATCGAGACCATTGTTTAGCTGAACCACTCCATCCAAAACTAAGAATGTTGTAAATTTTTCTCATTCTAGGTTTCATCTGACGATCACGAACTGTTGCAAAGTCAGGAATTAATCCAGTATACCAAAATACAAGTGATACAGAAAAATAAGTAGAGATGGCGAATACATCCCAAAGTAAGGGTGAGTTAAAGTTAACCCATAAAGATCCAAATGTGTTTGGAAGTGGAAGTACCCAATATGCAACCCAAACACGCCCCATGTGCATTACTGGAAATAATGCCGCACAAATTACAGCGAAAATCGTCATCGCTTCTGCAGAACGGTTGATTGACATTCTCCAACGTTGACGGAACAGAAGGAGTACAGCTGAAATCAAAGTACCAGCGTGACCAATACCTACCCACCATACGAAATTGGTAATATCCCAAGCCCAACCAACGGTTTTATTATTACCCCAAACTCCAATTCCGGTTCCTATGGTATAAGCAAAACATCCTACTCCCCAAAGTGCAAGTAACGATGCAATTGTAAAAACTATTTTAAATAGTCTATTTGCTTTTCCCTCAATAGGTCTAGATATATCCTCTGAAATTTGGTGATATGTTTTCTCACCTAAAATTAAGGGTTGTCTTACTGTGGGTGTTGAATGATGTTCCATATCTTCTCGATGCTGTAGCGAATAAATTAAGCCTCGTTGGCAGATTTGTTACGAATTTTAGTCAAGTAGAATACTGATGGTTGAGTTCCTACTTCCTCTAGAAGTTGATACTTACGCTCATTATTCCATGCCTTGCGAACTTCCGATTGTTGATCATTGAAATCTCCAAAAGTAATTGCATTTGTAGGGCAAGCTTGCTGACAAGCTGTTTTAATTGAACCATCTTTTGGACGGCTACTATTTTTCTTTGATTCGAGTTTGCCTGATTGTATTCGTTGAATACACATAGAGCACTTTTCCATTACACCTCTAGAACGAACGGTAACATCTGGATTCAATACCATTTTACCAAGATCATCGTACATGTTGAAATCAAATTCAGCATTTTCGTTATAACGGAACCAGTTGAATCGACGTACTTTATATGGACAGTTATTTGCGCAATAACGTGTTCCGATACAGCGATTGTAAGTCATTTGGTTTAAACCTTCTAAGCTATGTGTTGTAGCTAGAACAGGACAAACTGTTTCGCAGGGAGCATGATTACAATGCTGGCACATTACAGGTTGGAAAACAACTTCTAAAGTATCTGAAGAAGAAGGAACTTCCATTTTCAGGAATTTATCAATTGCACCTACTCCATTTTTTTCAGCTACTTCTTCATTCATGTCTGAAGAATAGTAGCGGTCAATCCGCATCCAGTGCATCTCGCGACTTCTGCGAACTTCATCTTTACCTACAACTGGGACGTTATTTTCTGCAGTACAACTAATAACACAAGAACCACAACCAATACAAGAATTCAGGTCGATAGCCATATTCCAGAAATGGTTAGTATTCTTGAAGCTACCCCATAAATCTAATTCTTTAGCTGATGCCTTACCTTCAATTTTAGTATTGGAAAGGTTAGTAGCATAGAGTAAATCTTCGTTTCCTGCTTTTGAATCTTTTTTGTATTCTTCCAATGTCGCTTCTTTCACAATCTGACGACCCATCATGGTATGATGCGTTTGAGTTGCAGCGATATGATATTTTGCTTTGCTTTCAGAAACAGTAATTCCTGAAGCATTGTATTGGAATGTATTATCGTTAAATGTTACGAATGGGAATGCATTAGCACCAATTCCATTTGCTGTCTTTCCTGAAGCAGTTCTTCCATAACCAAGTGCAATGGCAATAACTCCTTTCGGAATTCCTGGTTGAGCAACAACTGGTAATTGAACTGAAGTTGTACCCGATTTAACTTCAACTACATCGGATTCTTGTTCTTGACCCATTAATGTATTGAATCCTTTTTCCTTCATTTCTTCAGGATTCATCAATACGTAATTATCCCAAGTTACTTTGGTAATAGGATCAGGAAGTTCTTGTAGCCAAGGATTGTTAGCTTGATTACCTGTTCCGGCTCCTGTTTTTTGATAGATAACTAATTCAATTCCAGATGTTCTTCCAGATTTCGCTAAAATTGCGGAAGCTGCACTAGTAATATCTG
>CAXNNF010000054.1:0-6938 GCA_964203455.1 Bacteroidia bacterium | reverse complement strand
TATGTTCCGTACATTTTATATGATTTATGGGTGCGAAGATATTGATGTTTGGATTAAGAAAATACACCCTGAAAAATTAACGATGACGTATATTTTAAAAAACTAAATCATAAAACACAAGGATGGCAAAATGCCCAAATGTGTCACTGTTTTTTTATTCTTTATAGTCTAAGTCTGCTGAAATTAAACTGTTCAGCACATTTTAATTTCGATTTTCCTGACACGTGTAGATTTCTTTTTGTTACTTGTGTAAATTATATGAAAATTAAGACTTGAATTTGTTATTTTGAAGGTTTGAAGACACAAGTATTTCTATTCCATCATGTCAATCTCTGCTTACTTCACATAATTCATTGATAAATAAAATCACCACTTCAAAAACGCACGAATGTCAATTCAAAAAACAACATTTTTAGTTTTATTATTTATTTCTGCTTTAGGATATTCTTCTGCATCAAACGTTTTATGGGGCAACATCAATGCTAAAAAAATAAGTGTCGACTCCCTAGTTAAAAAATCAGGTACAGAAAGATGCGTCGAAATTGCTTGTTTTACCTCTATTGTTCCCGCCATTCAAACCGATTCTTTTATCATTCCACTTAGTCATTGCTTCCAAGTTTTATCTCAAAGTGGAGATGGGTATGCAAATGCTGGCGTATTTCCTGGAAACTTCGACTTTGCTTGTTTTGTTCCAATAAACGGAAGTAGTTCGTCAGGTATCATTACCCTTAATCACGAAAATAATGTACTTGGGGGAATGTCTATAATGGATGCGCAATACGACACATCATCACATCTCTGGAATATTGAAAATGCCGGACCTGTAGATTTTTCATCGGTTGTAAAAACGGAAAGGAGCTGTTCGGGATGCTTAACTCCATGGGGAACGGTTTTAATGGGCGAAGAAGTAAGGAGTTTAGTGGATACCAATAGCGATGGCTATAAAGATGTTGGTTGGCTCGTAGAAGTAAACCCTTTTACCAGACAAGTAATGGAATATGGGAATGCTGGCCAGCAAAAACTTTGGGCAATGGGGCGCATGATGCACGAAAATGCAGCCGTTTCTTATGAAGATAATAGAACTGTCTATTACGGTGAAGACGACTCTTTAGGATGTGTTTACAAATTTATTGCTAACCAAGCGGGGAACCTATCCGAAGGGCTGCTATTTGTTTTAAAATTAGATTCTACTCTGCAATTTGGAGAACCAACAAATACTAATGGCTCTTGGCTGCCGATTGGAAATTCTACTCAATCCGAAAGAAATAACAGCCATCAAATTGCTTTAGATTTAGGAGCATCGTCTTTTTATGGAATTGAAGATGTTGAAATTGGGCCCGATGGATTTATTTATTTTGCATCAAAAGGACATGGGAGAATTTACCGGTTTATAGACAATGACTCAACAATATCTCAGTTCGAAACTTTTGTAGGTGGTCGAAATTATGAGATTCTAACCCAAGATAGCTCCTTCTCTGAACCCTGGGGAACTGGAAACGACAACCTCGCTTTTGATGGAGAAGGAAATCTTTGGGTTTTGCAAGATGGCTCTAAAGACTTCATTTGGGTTGTTGAATCTGGCCATACGCAAGAAAATCCTTTGGTGGAAATTTTCGCATCTACCCCTAAAGGATCCGAACCTACTGGCATTACATTTTCTCCCGACAAAAGATTTCTATTTATGTCGATACAACACCCCGACAGCACAAATATTTTGCAAATAGATGCCTCTGGGAATTTCGTGAAATTTAATAAATCAAGCATGATTGTAATTGCCAGAAAAGAATTTTTGGGGAATTGGTCTCCTCTTTCTATAACAAATCAGGGAAAAAAAGATGTTCAAATTCGCATTTTTCCTAACCCCTTTTCAGAAGAAATTCATATTACTTATTCTGGCATTATTCATCAAAATGCCCATTTAGAAATCGTTGATATTATGGGAAAGGTCGTTTATGATCAACAATTAGAATTGTCCTCTGAACTCAAACAAACTATTTCCTTAAAATCTTTATTAAATGGGGTTTATTGGATTCGAATTAAGAGCCCTTTTATAAATTTTAACAGTAAAATTATTGCCAATTAGGCTTCATTGGACTATTTTTGTCGCCTTGCTCTGTTGATAATTAATTTAGTGCGGCAGCTTTCACAATAAATTACTCAACAGAAAAACTCAAAAATGCTACGAAAAAAGATTTGCATCATTGCTATAATTAGTTTCTTTTTCGGTCAAATATTAAATTCTCAAATTTTAATAAACGAAGGCTCTAATAAAAATTATTCTACCATAGCCGACGAAGATTTGGAATACGGCGATTGGATAGAACTATACAATGCGGGGAGCAGTCCTGTAAATTTGGGAAATTATGCTTTGAGCGACGATATAGACGAAACGGATAAATGGCGATTTTTGCCATATACCATTGGTGCGGGAGAGTTTATTACTGTTTTTTGCAGCGATAAAAATAGATTTCCAATCAATAATTCAGACTTTGAACAAGTTGTTTCTGTTGCTGACTACAACCCATTATTTGGGTGGAATACACATCAATTTACAAATCCTTTTTATTGGGATGGCACATCAAGTATATTAATAAACGTTTGCTCTTATTCTAACTCAGGCTATACATCGAACTCTATATTTAACCAAACAGACACCGACTACCCTTCTACCGTTTTTAACTATCAAGATGGTAGTGCCGTTGCGTGCTCATTCGGCACGGGTTATACAGCCAATAGAAGACCCAATCTAAAACTGAACGATGTAATTATTGGAACAGGAACTGCGCAAAATGGAAATACCGATTACCCGGCTCCTTACGGAAACTGGTGGTGGGGTGCAAAAAACCAAATGATTATTCCCGCCTCTGAATTAATTAGTGCCGGTCTTCTTCCAGGTAATATCAATTCCTTATCGTTTGATGTTGCCGATTCGCTGTCCAATACCGTTTACACGTATATTGATTTCAACTTTAAATTAACTGACGAGATACAAGTCTCAGAAGTTTTTGATGTTGTAGAGCCTCCTTATCGTTTCCACACAAATTTCAAAATATCAAACGGTGGAGAAAATGTTTATTTGTTTTCTCCTTCTGGCTCGTTGTTGAGCACTTTAGATGTTGATGTTGATATGTTAGACCTGAGTGTGGGTTTGTTAAATGATGGTTCGTCAAACAGGGTTTATTTTACACAACCAACTCCCGGCGGAAGCAATAACTCTTCAATAGGTTATGGCTCAACCGCTATTCCGCCTGTTTTTAGCATGTTATCTGGCATTTATCAAACGCCATTAAACATAAACATTGGTGATTTTAATCCTCCTTCTGCGCAGTCTGAGGTGAGATTTACACGAGACGGAAACGACCCGACTCAAGATTCCGAATTATATACAGGCGCTCCCCTTTTCATTTTCCAATCAACAACATTAAAGGCTAGAATATTTTCCCCGAATAATCTTCCAAGTTCGATAACCTCTGCTTCCTATTTAATAGGAATAGATCACGTTACTCCAATTATTTCTATCACTACAGATAATTCAAATTTATATGGGCCCACTGGTATTTTTGATAATTGGCAGCAAGATTGGCAAAAAGCGGCGCACGTAGATTATTTTGACACAGACAACAGCCTCATATTTTCACAAAACTCAGGGATGCAAATAGATGGCGGTGCCGGTGGTAGCCGCTCTCATCCACAACATTCTTTTAGATTAGAGCTAGATAATAGTATTTTGGGTGAAGGTCCAATTGAACATTTAGTCATTCCGAACCGGCCCAATCGTACCCAATACAGCAATTTTTATCTTAGAAACGGAAGCAATGCATACTTGGTGCAGCCCTACAAAGATGGCTTTACGACCATGGCAATGTCCGAAGAAACCAATAACTATTTCTCCGCCATGAGGCCCGTAACCGTTTATATTAATGGGGGTTATTTTGGTTTGTATGAATTACGAGAAAAATTTGACTCGGAATATTTTAATCTTCTTTATGTTGGCGATACAGACGAAACCGACATCCTATCATTAAGTTATTGGTATGGAAGCGTTTTGAGAGCTGTTCAAGGTTCATTAGATACTTTCTATAATGCAGCAGCACAATTCAACGAACTAGATACAGAAAACGCTAATTTCTGGAACTTGGCTGATGAGTTGTTCGACATGACTTACTACACCGATTATATAATTGCCGAAAGCTGGATGGGAAATGTAGACTGGCCACAAAATAATATTAAAATCTATAAATCAGATTCAACAAATAATAGATATCGCTTTTGTACAATTGATTTGGAGGGTTGTCTAGCCCCTACTGGTTTTGTAGACTGCACTTTTGATCATATAGAATACCTATTAAATCAAGATCCAAATAATCCTTTTATCAACGTTTTCTTAAAAAGCATCCAAAACAGACGCTTCCACGATTATTTCATCAATCGTTTTGCAGATAATATGAATACAACCTATCGACTCGAAAGATTGCTTGCTTTAGAAAACGACTTCTTTAATTCCTTTGTAGTAGAAATGCCTAATGAATATGCGCGATGGGGCGACCCGAATAACATTAATCAACAAATGAATGATTTTTATAACAACCACTTAGTTTTGCAAGATCAGCTTTCTCAGCGTACCGGTATAGTTCGTGATGATATTCAATATCATTTCAATTTACCAAATCAAGTGGATTTAACTTTAGATGTGTTTCCTGAAGGAGCAGGAAAAATTAATATTAGTACCGTAACGCCTGATGAATATCCTTGGGAAGGTGTTTATTTCAATGGAATTCCAATTAAAATTCAGGCGGTAGCAAATCCCGGCTATAATTTCTTGCATTGGGGAAATAATCCACTAATTACAGATACCTTAAACGCTTATTTTTTAGATACCCTTTCAAGTAACCCAATTGTATTTAATGCCTATTTCGAAGAAGTAGATGATGTGAGCATCGATGATTTTGCACCTTCTAGCAACTGGACAATTTACCCAAACCCTGCAAGTTCGCAGCTTTTTATTAAAAACGAAATCTCGACTTTTGGAAAATCCTTTACATACCAAGTTGCCGATTTAACGGGAAGAATTGTTGCTTCTGGAAATATAACCAACCCAAACATGTCAAATAGAATTGACATAAGCAATTTGGCGCCATCGGTCTACTTATTAAGTATTTACGAAAGCGGAAAAAATGCAAAACAACTGCGTTTCGTCAAAAGTAAGGGTTAAAACTAATTCTAATTCATAACCCGTTCCAAACTCCCTGAGATTTAGGCAATAATCTATACTCACAGCGTGTCACAATAAATGAGCGTAGAGAAATCAACTCAAAAAATTAGATTATTCTCAACAAAACAGCCCCAATTGAGTTATTTGAATTATCACTAATTTCGCACCGCAATAAATTTAAACATTCCATGAGTAAAGACCGTTTTCAAGGACACGATTATTATCAGATCGACGACCTGCTTACTGAAGAACAGTTATTAATCCGCGATACCGTTCGCGCTTGGGTAAAAAAAGAAGTAACTCCTATCATTGAAGATTACGCCCAACGAGCCGCTTTCCCTAAACATTTGATTAAGGGCTTAGGTGAAATTGGTGCTTTTGGACCTTACATTCCTGTTGAATATGGCGGTGGCGGAATGGACCAAATTACTTACGGTTTGATAATGCAAGAAATTGAACGTGGCGATAGTGGCATTCGTTCAACCGCATCGGTTCAAAGTTCTTTGGTGATGTATCCTATTTACAAATTCGGTTCGGAAGAGCAGCGTATGAAATACCTTCCCAAATTAGCCACTGGCGAAATGATGGGTTGTTTCGGTTTAACAGAACCGGATTCAGGATCGGATCCAAGTAGCATGATTACCAATATCAAAGACATGGGCGATCATTATTTACTTAATGGTGCTAAAATGTGGATTTCGAACTCTCCTTTTGCAGATATTGCAGTTGTTTGGGCGAAGAATGATGAAGGTAAAATTCGTGGGATTATTGTTGAACGCGGAATGGAAGGTTTCACAACTCCAGAAACGCACGATAAATGGTCTCTTCGTGCATCAGCTACGGGTGAACTTGTATTTGATAACGTAAAGGTTCCGAAAGAGAATTTACTACCCAACATAGAAGGATTAAAAGGTCCTCTTAGCTGTTTAAATTCGGCTCGCTATGGAATTGCATGGGGTGTAATTGGTGCTGCAATGGATTGTTACGATTCTGCTTTACGTTATTCGAAAGAGCGAGTTCAATTCGGCAAACCAATTGCTGGTTTCCAGCTTCAACAAAAGAAATTGGCTGAAATGATTACCGAAATTACCAAAGCGCAATTGTTATGTTGGAGATTAGGTGTTCTTCGTAATGAAGACCGCGCAACAGCAGCTCAAATTTCGATGGCGAAACGCAATAATGTGAACATGGCATTAGAAGTTGCAAGAGAAGCTCGTCAAATGCACGGAGGAATGGGCATAACTGGCGAATATCCGATTATGCGCCACATGATGAATCTTGAGTCTGTGGTAACTTACGAAGGCACGCACGATATTCATCTACTTATTACAGGAATGGATATTACAGGATTAAATGCGTTTAAATAATTGATGCATTAAAATCCGCTAAATAAGTTTAATTTCGATTTGTTCATTTAACCCAATAACTTATGATCATATACGGAATAAAAAACTGCAACACCATGCAAAAGGCATTTGATATCCTTGATAACAATGGTGCACAATATGCTTTTCATGATTATAAAAAAGAAGGGATTACAGAAGAGATTTTAAGGGAATGGTTTAAAAAAGAACCCTGGATTAAATTCGTAAACAAGCAAGGTTTAACCTGGAAAAAAATGGGTCCGGAAAAGCAAGCTACTTTGAAAGACGAAGATTCTGCTGTTTCTCTTATGCTCGAAAACACAAGCATGATTCGTCGTCCAATTATTGACACCGGAAAAATG
>CAXNNF010000053.1:0-6947 GCA_964203455.1 Bacteroidia bacterium | reverse complement strand
CCTTCCCAGTCAATAAAATATTGGAAACGGTATTCTCTATTGGGGTCTAAATTGTCTATTTCGATCCAGAAAAACTGCCCGTCTGGGGTTTTGTTCATTTTGTATTCAGGCAGAAAGGCCCAATCGTTAAAATCGCCCAACACATAAATAAAGTCTTTGTAGGGCGCTCTGAGTTGAAGATAAACTGAGGATTGACTTGTGTAGGTTATTCCTTCTTCGGCTCCGCTTGGAAGTGCTGCAATGTTAGGAGAACTATGAACTGTTATCAGAATTGTGTCGTTAATGCTGCTTACACCATTGCTTGCCTTAAAAATCAAGGTGTGGAGCCCAGGACTAATTGTGCTTGAGTTTAACGAATAATCTAATGATGTTGCCGCTGCCGAATTCGTTTCAACAAGACCGTCTAAGCTAAATTCAAGAGAGGATGCTGCAGATGCTTGTCCTGTGAAAATGATTGTTTGTGATGAATTAACAAGTAAGCTATTTTGAGGGTGTGATGTAATGGATGCAGAAAAAGAAGCGGTTGCTAAGTCCACAAAAATATCCGAGTTTGAAGCGGTTTTTCCTTCAAGAGACCCATCGGCATTTCTAAAAACAAGGCATAATTGAGAAATAATATCTCCTGCGCCTACTTGCAATGCGCCATTGTTATTTGTCGAATACCAAGAACGAATTGATGGCCCCATTGTTAGGGTATATTGGTTGGTGTTTCCAATGCGAGTCATTGCAACGCGATTATCGACTGTTCCCCAATTGCCAACAACATATTGCCAGGGATTGTTATTTACGTTTATTCCTGTGTGAGCATATACAACAGAACCCGCGGGAAGGTTTGCCAGACCTGCATTTCCTTGGTCGGCATTGAATGTTAATGTTACCGCATCATCACCGTTTGGAAAAGCTGGATTTAGCGAAACAATTGCTTGCGCAAAAGAGTCGTTCTTGATTAGTAGAAAAAAAGAAACGAAAAGAAGAAGGCTGTAAAAAGTACGATTTAAAATCATTTTGATAAACATAATTTTTCGAAAGGTAAAAAGTTAAGTGTATAATCAACACTAACCAAAAGCAAAAAAACAAGCGATTATTTGACAAGCAATTGATATATAGCGAATTAAAAACTAGGCGTTTCATTTAATTCCAATTTTTTAATCAAACTTCATCGATGCTTTTTATTTAAACCCACTGAAAACGAAAATGTTGAAAACCCTGTGCGTATTTATGACACATTAATTTCTGAAAGATTGTTATCTTTAGATAAATTCGTTCACTGAAACTAAAAACACATTATGAAAAAACTATTACTTACTTCAATGTTTGCTGCTGCCGGCATGTTCGGTTTAAAAGCACAATACAATGTTACTATTTCCGTCAATATGTCGAATGAACAGGTAAGCCTGGACGGGATTCACGTTGCTGGTAGTTTCCAGTCCGAAATTGGCGTGGTTGATGGGATGGGAAATCCCGCAGACTGGCAACCAGGGGCTACAATTATGACTGATAACGGTGGTGGTAATTATTCTTTTGAAGCGAATTTACCAAACGGAATTTATGAGTACAAATTTATCAATGGAAATGCTTGGGGTTCTGACGAGGGTTCAATTCCTTCAATTTGCCAAGTTGGTGGTGGAAACACTAATCGTTTTTTTGTTGTTGATGGTTTTGATTTATTTCTTCCACCAGTGTATTTTAATGGATCTAGCGCAAGCGATAATGGAACCGATTTTTTTGTTCCTATTCGTTTCTCCACAGATATGGGCTCAACAACAATTGCTGCTGAGGGAGTTTCCAGTAGAGGAAATTGGCAAGAAGCAGCCAACGCGGGCTTTAATTTTTCGGCAGACGCCTCAAATAAAAATAAGCTTTATGATTTGTCCCCTGGGGTTGGTTTAAACGTATACACAGGAATTTTTTATGTGCCATCTACATCACCAAGTTTCGAATATAAATTTGTTAATGGGGTGAACTATGAAAATGTTCCCTCCGAATGTGTTGTTGGCTTAAACCGATCTATAACAGCTGATCCAACTAACGGAACATCAGTTCTATATTGTTTTGGAACTTGTAGTGATGTATGTGTTGCCGTTCCAACGTATTCATTAACATTGAACGTTGACATGAATTACAGCTGTAGCTTTGATGTAAACTCCAACGATTCTGTTGATATCGCAGGTACATTTAATTCGTTTCAAGGTGGACCAGCATACTTAATGTCGGATTTGGATAACGACGGAGTTTATTCCATTACATTAGACAACATCCCAGCAGGAGAAGTAAAATATAAAGCGCGTATTATTCGTAATGCAAACTTTGGTTCCGGCTGGGAAGGCGGAGGAGATAAGGTTATTCAATTAGGTAGCGATTCTACAATGGCTCCTCGTTGCTTTAGCTTCGATGTTGCTGGACTTTGTGCTCCAATTCCAGCTCCTTCAGATGTTACTTTTCGTGTTGATATGACAAATGAAA
This sequence comes from Bacteroidia bacterium, assembly GCA_964203455.1. Lineage (GTDB taxonomy): Bacteria > Bacteroidota > Bacteroidia > M30B66 > M30B66 > CALQRR01. The sequence continues at coordinate 4,484 of CAXNNF010000053.1, read as the reverse complement.
CACCGGCTTCAAGCATTTATCTAATTGGTGATTTTACAACACCTCCTTATCAAGGTGGAGCAATTTTGCTAACTCAAGTTTCAAATGGTATTTTTGAAGCAACTGTGAATGATATTTGCCCAGGAAAAATCAATTTCAAATTCGTAAACGGACCAGTTTCTGCAAGCGCTAACGAAGAATCTTTCCCTAATGATCAGGATAGAGATTGTGTTGAATCAAATGGAATTGGTGGTTTTAATAGAGTGCTTGTTCGTCAAGACGCGAATCCAGTAACACTTTTTTACAAATTTAATTCATGTCAAGAAATATTGGGTATTTCTGAATTAGATTCAGAAAAGACAATTATTTATCCAAATCCAGCTGACAATTCAACGACAATCCAATTCAACAACAGCAGCGTTAACCATACACTTACGTTAAGTAACATGTTAGGAAAACAAGTTCTTAAAGCATCAAATGTTCGTGGCTCATATGTTATTGAAAGAGGAAATCTTGCCTCAGGTGTTTACTTTGTTCAAATAACCGATTCAAAAGGACAAACCCGCACACAAAAACTTACTTACCGTTAATTAGAAACGAAGTAAAAACGAAAATCCCGTCTGCATAGCAGGCGGGATTTTTTATTTATACCCAATAATGTAAACTCGGGCACTAGGTATAAAACAATTCGAACTGAATGAGATAAATTATTGCACCTGCGATATATCCGAGAAATGCAATGAATCCGAATTTCTTTAAATACCAGATAAAATCAATCTTTTCCATGCCCATTGCAGCAACCCCTGCGGCAGAGCCAATAATTAAAATACTTCCTCCTGTACCTGCGCAGTAAGCTATAAACTCCCAAATTTTATGATTAATCGGATAGCTAGTTAAATCGTACATTCCGATACTTGCTGCAACCAAAGGAACATTATCAACTATTGCTGACAACAATCCGATTCCGATTACAATTGCGTCTTTGTTACCAATGGTTTGATCCATCCATTGTGCTAAAGATGATAAGATATGCAATGATTCTAGTCCGCTAACAGCCAGTAAAATTCCTAGGAAAAAGAGCAAGCTTGGCATATCGATACGCATAAGTGCATTGGATGCAGAATAGTGCCTTTGCTCCTCATTGCCTTTTTTACGATGTATAACATCCGCAATCACCCAAACCACACCAAGGGCCAACATCATTCCGATATACGGAGGAAGGTGTGTTATTTGTTTAAAAAGGGGCACGAAAACCAATCCACCAATACCGGCAAAGAACACAACCTTGTTTTCGGGAGAGAGTTTCTTTTTATCGAGCTTATCGAGTTTGCCAGATAGAGCGCTTTTATTGAATAACGTAACGTAAATGAGCGGAACAAGCGCGCATATTAAACTTGGGATGAAAAGTGATTTGATAATACTTTCGGCACTTATTTGTCCACCAATCCACAACATGGTTGTTGTTACATCTCCAATTGGCGACCAAGCACCGCCGGCATTTGCTGCTATTACTGTCATTCCCGCGAAAAACAAACGCTGCTCTGGATTTTTAACAAGTTTTCGTGCAAGCGATATCATCACAATGGTAGCGGTTAGATTATCTAAAATAGCCGAAAGAAAGAAAGTGATAATGGCCATAATCCACAAAAGCCGAATCGGACTTTGGGTATTTATTCGATTGGTAATGAGATTAAAACCATCGTGCGCATCAATAACTTCAACAATCGTCATTGCGCCCATTAGAAAAAAGAGGATTTCGGAAATGGCAGAAAGATGATGCGCTAATTCTGTTTGAACATTGTTGTTGTTTGAAAACATCTGGTAAATAGTCCAGATGAGAACCCCCATTATAATTGCGGTTCCCGATTTGTTGATTTTAAGTGGATGTTCAAATGCGATTGCTAAATATCCAAGAACGAAAATGGCAATAATAACTCCAATCATATATTAGGAATTTCGGTTTTTAATTCAATAACAAGTAGATATCTAGTTTTCGAAATAAGCAGAAATTTTAAATGTTGATTCCGCTCCACCAATAATAGTTTGCAAGCCTTTCACCGAATAGCCGCTATCTGGAACATAGCGCCAGACCATTTCCGTATTGATAAGTTCCGAATTCTCTTCGCTCTTGGATTCAATCCAGACAATTTTACCCAAAGAATCGCCGAATGCTAAATACTTAATAGGAAGTTTTTTATCGAGACTAGAGTAATGTGTTGTTTTTAAAGCTCCTGCGACATTGGTATCAATTAAATACTTCCCTGAAAAGGATGATTTATTGAGCGTTATTTGCTTAAAAACAGCGAGTTCTTTCTCCCAATCAACATTCGTAATTTGAATTGTTTCGGATGTTCCGTTGGTTTGAACCGTTTTGGTTTCTCGTGTTTTCAATTCGCGCATACGCATAGATTCTCTTTGGAAAAATCCAGCATTGTCGAAATATTCAACCGTTTTATTATTCGGAGTTTTCGAGTTGTTACACGACCAACAGGAAAGTAAAACGAGCAACAATACGCAAAGGCGCATGAACATTAAAAATTAAATTCGATGCCTTGTGCCAAAGGAAGGTCCGTTCCGTAATTTATGGTGTTGGTTTGACGACGCATATATGCTTTCCAAGCATCAGAGCCCGATTCGCGACCTCCGCCAGTTTCTTTTTCACCACCAAAGGCACCACCAATTTCAGCACCCGAAGTTCCAATGTTCACGTTTGCAATTCCACAATCGGATCCAGAAGCAGCCAGGAATGCTTCCATTTCACGCATGTTGTTGGTGAAGATCGAAGATGATAATCCTTGTGGAACACCATTTTGAAGTTCGATTGCTTGTTCGATGGTTGAATATTTAATCAAATATAAAATCGGAGCAAATGTTTCTTCCTGAACAATGTGATAATGGTTTTCTGCTTCAATAATGCAAGGGTTCACATAACATCCACTTTCATATCCAGCACCATCTAATACGCCACCTTCAACGAGAATTTTCCCACCTTCTGCCTTTGCTTTTACAATAGCATTATTATAATCTTCAACTGCTTTTGTATCGATAAGTGGTCCAACATGATTGGATTGATCGAGTGGATTCCCGATTTTAATTTGAGAATAAGCCCCTTTAAGAACATCACACACTTTATCGTAAATGCTTTCGTGAATGATCAATCGGCGAGTTGAAGTACATCGTTGACCGGCAGTTCCTACAGCACCAAAAACAGAACCTACCAACACCATTTTCAAATCAGCGTTTTCGGTTACGATGATGGCATTGTTTCCACCAAGCTCCAAAATAGAACGACCAAAACGAGCCGCAACGGTTTGAGAAACGTGACGTCCAATGCGCGTAGATCCGGTAAAAGAAACGAGAGGAACGCGCTTGTCGTTATTTAATAAATCGCCAGAAGCATTTCCTATAACCAAATTAGAAACACCTTCTGGTACATTGTTTTTACGCAAAACTTCGGTGATGATATTTTGGCAAGCGATAGCACAAAGAGGAACTTTGGATGAGGGCTTCCAGATACAAACATCGCCACACACCCAAGCCAACATGGAATTCCAAGACCAAACAGCAACAGGGAAATTGAATGCAGAAATAATCCCAACAATTCCGATTGGATGCCATTGCTCATACATACGATGAGAAGGGCGTTCGCTGTGCATCGTTAAACCGTATAATTGACGAGAAAGACCAACTGCAAAATCGCAGATATCAATCATTTCTTGAACTTCTCCTAATCCTTCTTGAAGACTTTTTCCCATTTCATAAGAAACGAGTTGTCCAAGTGCATCTTTCTTCTCACGCAATGCATCGCCCATTTGACGAACAATTTCTCCACGCTTTGGAGCTGGCATATTGCGCCATACTTTGAATGCTTCCTGTGCTTTCTTGGCAACCATTTCGTAATCAAATTCGCCGGCGCACTTCACTTTTCCAATTAAAGATCCATCTACAGGAGAATAAGATTCGATCCAAGCACCAGATCCTTCATACCATTGAACACCGGTTGAAACACCTGTGTTTTCGGGGTTAATACCTAGTTGTTTTAATACGGGATAAATGTTTATGGAAGACAATGTTATAGCTGACATAAAGAATAATTTAAAGCCGCAAATTAAGGAATAAAAAGCCGGAAAATTTATATGCAGATTGAATTTAATAGCAAGAGAATAAAACAAAAAGGCCGCTGTTTAAAGCGGCTTCTCGAACAGTAAAAAGTAAATTAATTAAGGAATGATTGTGGCGTCCGTTACTGACTCAATTGAACTCTGAATAGTTGTTGAAACATTAGAGAAAAAGTCAAGGCCCGTTAATGCTTCAATTTGATCGACAGAGGTGCGGTAGTTCTTCCAAGGTTGAGCACTTACTGTTTGGTTGTTTGGAACATCAATAGCAATTAAACGCGTTGATCCACTAACTCGTGACGCATCATTTGAACCAATTGGAAGCACCAGAACGACTTTCCAAATATTGGACGGAACATTAATTCTTCCACTAGAAAGCGAATACGT
>CAXNNF010000052.1:0-7097 GCA_964203455.1 Bacteroidia bacterium | reverse complement strand
AAGTGATGGAGTACAATATGCAAACTTATGGGAACCTATATCCTGGTTTGTATACGTTCAAATATCCCAAGGCAGGAGAAGATAATTCGATGGTAAATGTATTTGTGTATGATTCTAAATTGGGTAGATCTGTGAAAATGCAAACGGGTGATAATAAAGATCAATATATTCCGCGTATTCAGTGGACAAGCAAAGGCGCCGAATTGTGTATTACCCGCTTAAATCGTCACCAAAACCACCTTGAACTTTTACTAGCAAATCCATTCAATGGAGAAGTGAAAACGATGCTCGAAGAAACATCTGAAACCTATATCGATGTTCATGATAACTTAAAATTTCTGCAAGATGGTAAGCGATTTATTTGGTCGTCTGAATTGGGTGGCTTCAATCATCTTTATCTTTATGGAATGGATGGAAAGCGTATCAATGCCATAACAAGTGGGAATTTCGATGTCACCGAATTTTATGGAATCAATGAAACAACAGGACTCGTTTATTTTCAGGCAGCGAATCCTACACCAATGGATCGTAGTCTATTTACAGTTAAATTAAACGGCAAAGGGCAAAAGAATTTGCTTCCCACAAACGGACACCAGGAACCTGAATTTAGCAGCGACTTTAGTTTTTTTATTTTAGATCAGAGCAATGCAAATGCTCCTTCCGATTATAGTTTATATAGCGGAGATGGTAAGCTTATTCGGATATTGGAACCCAATAAAACATTGAAAGATAAATTGGCAGAGTATAATTTATCTCCCAAAACATTTTTCAACTTCACAACCACTCAAGGAACCGTTTTAAATGGCTGGATGATCAAGCCAACGAACTTTAATGCTGCTAAAAAGTATCCAGTTTTCATGACAGTGTATGGTGGACCTGGTCATAATACTGTTAAGAATGCTTGGGACGGATCCAATTATTTATGGTATCAATTACTTGCTCAGAAAGGATACATTGTTGTTTCGGTAGATAACCGGGGAACAGGAAATAGAGGAGAGGCATTTAAAAAATCTACCTACAAGCAATTGGGGAAATTGGAGACGGAAGATCAAATGGAAGCTGCAGTGTATATGGCTTCTCAATCGTATGTGGATGCAGCTCGCATTGGCATACAAGGATGGAGTTACGGAGGTTATATGAGTTCGTTGTGTATCACCAAAGGAGCCGATTTATTCAAAATGGCCATTGCAGTTGCTCCGGTTACGAACTGGCGTTTTTACGACTCTATCTACACCGAACGTTTCATGCAAACACCTGCTGAAAATGAATCGGGTTACGACGATAATTCACCCATTAATCATGTTGGTCGATTAAAAGGGAAATACTTGTTAATTCACGGAACGGGTGATGACAATGTACATTTTCAAAATTCAGTTGAAATGGTAACCGCATTGGTCAAAGCAAACAAACAATTCGATTCTGAATTTTATCCTGATAAAAACCATGGAATCTATGGTGGGAATACCCGTTTGCATTTGTATACTAAAATGACCAATTTTATCCTGAATAACCTTTGATATCAAAGTAGCTCCAGATTTGGGCTAATTTTGTTTTAAAATATTTTTCTATATATTTGTTTTTCCCAAATTCCAACGAAGTGAAAAAGCATTTACTTATTTTGGCTGTTTTTACTGGTCTTTTTGCTAATGCACAGCAAAATTCCAGCGTTTCTCAGCAATTAGATTCTCGAGCAAATCTTTACTATAGCGCCAATGATATTGCGCAAATGGATGCATTGAAAATTGCTCAATTGAACTTTATTTTCCAACATTCATGGGTTGTTAATACGTTTAAGCCTTGCCCCGAATGCCCTGCAATTGACATCAATACATTTGATGTTTATCAATATTCTCGTGAGACAAAATCACGCAAACGCGTTTATTTGAGTGTTCCCGGGAATCCTATCGATATTCTTTCTTATCAGGAATTGGATATTGAATTGGAGCGAATCAAAAATGAAATGATCACGAACACAAATCAACATTGATCATGAAGAAGAACCACATATTAACACTAATAATTCTATTGTTTGTTGGATGCATTCAATTTGTATCTGCACAAACATATACCATGGCGCCAGGTGCTGCAACAATCAATACCTGTTCCGGTACTATTCTAGATCCTGGTGGAGCTGGAGATTATGCCACAAGCATCGATGTTACTCAAACCATTTGTTCAACAACAGGGGAGTGTGTTCAGTTGTCTTTTACTTCATTTGGAACTGAAGCATGCTGCGATAATTTAACGCTTTATGATGGAAATAGTACCGCGGCTTCTATAATTGGTGTATATGCAGGTGCAACAAATCCTGGAACCATCTCTACTACTGCTGCATCGAATGGCTGTATGACATTAGCATTTCATTCAGATGGTTCTATTAATGGTGCTGGATTTAGTGCAACTATAGCATGTATTCCTTGTCCACCTATGATTACTTTAGGCCAAGGGGGAAACACAATTATTTCTTGTGGAGGTATGTTAACAGATCCAGGTGCAGGTGCAAATTATCCTAATAATGCCGATGTTACTCAAACCATTTGTTCGGGCGTTCCGAACCAATGTGTTACTCTATCTTTCACAAGTTTCAACACAGAAGCCACTTTCGATCGACTTTCCATTTATGATGGCACCAATACTACTGCCGATTTGTTGGGAGTATTTTCAGGTTTCACAGTTCCTCAGCCGGTTTCAAGCACAACAAATTCTACGGGTTGTTTAACCTTGGTTTTTTCTACAAACGGCTCAGTAAATAATAGTGGATTTCAAGCCAACCTATCCTGTGCTGTTTGCCAAGAACCAATCATTACTCCCACAGGATTTTGCGAACAGGCTATGCCATTTTGTACGGATGTAGCAGGTGGTATTACCTTTCCAGCTTCAACAGGAACAACTTCCCAATATGGAACTCCTGGTCAAATTGGATGTTTGTTTTCAACACCAAACCCAGCTTGGTATTTCATGAAAGTGGATCAAACTGGTACATTAAATATTAACATTAATTCTGGATTTGATGTCGATTTTATTTGTTGGGGCCCTTTTACTCAAACCGAATGGGATGCTGGAGTTTGTACCGATGTACTCGATTATACCTGGGCAAATAATGCTGCAAACTATGTTTCTTGTAGTTATTCAGCTTCTGCATCAGAAATTTGTTCAATAGCAAATGCTCAATCAGGTGAATATTATGCGTTGCTTCTAACCAACTACTCGGGACAAGAAACCAATATTACATTTGCCCAGAATCCTAATTCTACAGGAACAACTGATTGTTCTGTTTTTTGCAGCGTAACTGCAACACCTGCCCCAACAGCGTGCGATCCAGCAACCAATACCTATATTTTAGCAGGTACCATTGATTTTACAAATCCACCAACATCAGGTTCGTTAACGATTACAAACAGTTCGGGTGGTTTTATGACTTTTAATGCTCCGTTTGCTACATCGGTTAATTACAATTTCACGAATCTTTCATCCAATGCCAATGCAGAACAATTAACGGTTGTGTTTTCGGATGATAATACCTGTGCTGCCATTGGAAATTACACTGCACCTGCAACATGTTCAACATGTCCAGTAACTGCAGGCGTTTCGGGGCCAGCGTGTGAAGGTCAAAACGTTACGCTTACTGCTACCAATGTTGCCAATGGAACTTATCTATGGTCAGGGCCTAATGGATTTACTTCGAATTCTCAAAATCCAACAATCATTGGTGTAACGCCCAGCATGTCTGGAGTATATCAGGTTACTGCAGCCAATCCTGTAAATGGCTGTTCAAGTATTAGTTCAATCAATGTTTTTGTAAGCCCTACTCCAGCTGCTCCAACTATTTCGAATGATGGTCCTGTTTGCGAAGGAACACCTCTAAACTTAACATCGAGTTCAACTCCAGGTGCAAGTTATCTTTGGAATGGTCCTAATAGTTTTACAAGCAATTTGCAAAATCCTTCGTTTCCAATTGCTTCGAATCAAGGAAATGGTGTTTATACATGTCAAGTTATTGTCAATACTTGTTCAAGTCCATTAGCAACTACAACCGCTGTTATCAACCCATATCCACAAATTCCAACTCCAATTGGAGTTGATACTCTTTGTGAAGGCGATAACTTAGTATTAACAGTTCCTTTTGAAGCAGGAATTACTTACGAATGGACGAATGCTGCTGGTTTGGTACTTTCATCATCCAATACATTAAGCATCAATTCAATGACACCAATTCAATCGGGACAGTATTTTATCCGAATTGATTCAAGTGGATGTTGGAGTCAGCCTTTTGATATTGATGTTAAGATTTATCCTATTCCAACAACGCCCGTATTTAATCCTGCTGTCATAAACATTTGTGAATTATCGCCGCTTAATTTATCAGGTCCGGCTCCACTTCCACTTGCTGGAACTGAATATGATTGGTCTGGCCCTAATAGTTATGTTGATTCTACACAGAATGTTCTTGTCACTGATTCTGTAACTCAAACCGAGTCTGGAATTTATTCTTTAATTATTACAGAGTATGGCTGTTCATCCCTTTCGGGTTCTTTATCGGTGCTTGTATTAGACTTACCAATTTCGGATGCAGGAATTGATAAATCGGTATGTTCGGGCGTTCCTATTGAAATTGGTAACGCTTCACCATCGCCAAGTAATACATACAGCTGGTCACCAACAGAAGGAATTGATTTCAGCAATATATCAAATCCCAATGTGGAAGTTTCAAATTTCTCTGATTTACCTTATGATTTATCTTATATCCTAACGACTTCAATAACTGTTTCAACTACAACATGTTCTTCAAAAGACACGGTAGTTGTTACCATTAAACCTCAACCTAGTGGAGCGTTTGAAATTCCAGAACCGCAGTGTTTTACTGGAAACTCTTTCGATTTCCAAGGAACTGGTAATTATACGAGCAATGCTACTTTTGAATGGGATTTTGGTCCTTGGGCGATTGTTCCTGCTACAACCAATTTGACTGATGAAAATCCGCAAGATATTTCATTCAATTCAACTGGAAATCAATTGGTGGCTTTTACTGTTACACACGATGGTTGTGTTGGAAATACATATCAATCAACTGTGCTTATTCACAAAATGCCTGTCGCAAATTTCATTGCAGATACGCTAGTTGGTTGTAGTCCAATGATTGTCAATTTCTCTAACTTAAGCGAATCTGTTGATCCTTTTAAAACCATAGAATGGACCATCTTGGATGAAACAATTGTTTCGAATAATAATCCAACGATTGTGTTTAACAATCCGGGACAATATGATATTTCAATAAAAGTTTCCACCGAGTATGGCTGCGAGGACACTTATTTTATCAATAATTTCATTAGTGTTAATCCTTCGCCTCGTGCCGATTTCAGATTAAGTCCAGATGTTGTTCAAATAATCCAACCAGAAATGGATTTTATAGATTTGTCGGATGATGCAGATGAGGTTTATTATATAATTAATCGCGCCGATACTGTTTATCAAGCTGAGACAACCTACACTTTTCCAGATACAGGAGTTTATAGTGTACGACAAGTTGTAACCACTCAGTTTGGTTGTGTTGATTCACTCACAAAACAAGCAGTTGTTGAGTTGGGTTATAAATACTATATCCCTTCTGGATTTTCGCCTAATGACGATGGTTACAATGATTTCTTTAAGGTGTATGGAGAAGATGTTTTGGATTTCAATATGATTATTTATAATAGATGGGGACAGAAGTTATATCAATCTTATGACATAGAGAATGGCTGGGACGGTAAAACAAGAACTAGCACAGGTGCAGTTGATGGAGGTGTTTATTTTTATCGAGTAGAGATGGTTCAACGTAATGGAATAAAGAATACAATAGAAGGAAACGTGGTACTTTTAAAGTAAACACACTTTGCATTTCTCACAAAAAAGCCCTGAATGATTTTTCATTCAGGGCTTTTTATTTGGTGTCCTTTCGTTAGACAAGTACTTCGCCATCCATGATTTCCGGAATGGGAATGTTCATGATGCGAAGAATAGTTGGAGCAATATCTGCAAGTTTTCCATTGATGATATTCTTGAAATCGGAATCAATTAGAACACATGGAACCGGATTGGTTGTATGCGACGTATTTGGACTCCCATCAGGATTTTCAACATAATCGGCATTTCCATGATCTGCGATAACTATAACAGAATAATTATATTTCGCCAAGCAAAGAAGTACCTTTTCTAAACACGAATCGACAGTTTCAACCGCTTTTACGATGGCCGAATACACACCAGTATGACCAACCATATCGGCATTTGCGAAATTCAAACAGATAAAATCGGGCGCATTGTCATGAACGTCTTTTATCAAAGCATCCGAAATTTCAATGGCACTCATTTCAGGTTGTAAATCATAGGTTGCAACTTTAGGAGATGGAATCATCAAGCGCGATTCTCCTGCAAAAGCACTCTCTTGTCCACCCGAAAAGAAGAATGTAACGTGGGGATATTTTTCAGTTTCGGCAATGCGTAATTGGGTTTTTCCGGAGGTAGAAATAACCTCGCCCAATGTTTGGGATAAATCATTTTTATGAAAGATTACTTCGATGCCTAAGTAACTTTCATCGTAATTGGTCATGGTCACATAATGCAAGGGGAGCGTTTTCATTCCCACTTCAGGCATGTCGCTTTGAGTAAGCACCTCGGTTATTTCACGGCAGCGATCGGTGCGATAATTAAAGCTAATTACAACATCACCTTCTATAATACGCGCATCTTCGTCTTTTAAAATAATTGGTTTTATGAATTCATCGGTTTCGCCGGTATTGTATCGTTGCGTTATTGTTTCAAGGATGTCTGAACTTTTTTCTCCCTCTCCATGAACCAACAAATCATAAGCGATCTTCACGCGTTCCCAACGTTTATCGCGGTCCATGGCAAAATATCTACCTACAACACTTGCCAATTTTCCATGAGTGGTAGATAATTGCTTTTGTAGCGTTTGAAGGAAATTCAGTCCGCTCTTTGGATCTGTATCACGGCCATCGGTAAAAGCATGTACATAAAAACGTTGGACGCCCTGCTGCTCAGCCAAAGCAATTAGATGATGAAGGTGCTTGTCGGATGAATGAATACAACCATCCGAA
>CAXNNF010000051.1:0-7137 GCA_964203455.1 Bacteroidia bacterium | reverse complement strand
AAACTGAAATGGAATTCCATCAGGTTAGCGAAATTATTTATCGAACAGATGTTAATTACATTCCCCATATTCGTCAAGACTTGGATAAAATTTTTGACATTTCCAAAAATAAACTATTTAAGCAAGGTGGCGCACTCATCCGTTGGATTTTAAAGGATTCAAATGATATTTTAATAGGAAAAGTTGCGGCCTTTATCCACCCCAAAACATCGCAAAGCGGGAAGCACAAGATTGGCAGCATGGGTTTTTTTGAATGTATCAATAACCAAGAAGCCGCATTTGTTCTTTTCGATGCGTGTAAGAAATGGCTACAAGACAGAAAAATGGAAGGCATGGAGGGACCTGTAAATTTTGGAGAACGTGATCAATTTTGGGGTTTGCTTGTGCAAAATTTCGATGCGCAACCAAGCTATGGGATGAATTACAATCCTGACTATTACCAATATTTCTTTGATGCGTATGGCTTCCAAAACTACTTCAATCAATACGTGTATTGGCGAAATTTGGATCAGCCTGTTCAGGATGTGTTTATCAAGAAATCGAATATGATTGGCCAGAACCCCGATTTCAGGGTCAGCAATATGCAAGGAATTCCGTTGGCCAAAATTGCAGAGTATTTTCTAGAGGTATATAATTCCGCTTGGGGAGGTCACGAAGGATTTAAAAACATGCGATTAGAACAAGCGAAATCGATTATAAATTCGATGAAGCTAATCATGGATCGCGACCTATTAGTTTTCGCTTTTTTGAAGGATGTTCCAGTAGGATTTTATCTGAATATTCCAGAGCTCAATGAGTTTTTTCGACATGTAAATGGGAACCTCAATTGGATTGGGAAACTGAAATTCTTCTACTACCTAAAATTCGCAAAACGTAAAACCATGTTGGGGATAGTCTTTGGAGTTTCGCGCAAACATCAGGGAAAAGGCATCGAAGGAGCCATGATAAAATTTGCGGAAGATTACATTATTTCCAAAAAACGATATTCAGAAACCATAATCACTTGGGTTGGAGATTTTAATCCTAAAATGCTGCGTGTAATCGAAAATTTAGGAACCGAACTACATAGAACATTGGTTACATACCGTATTTTCTTCGATCCAAACATTAAATTTGAACGTCATCCAGTGCTTGGAGAAAAATTACTTCGAGATGAAAGCACTGAAAATGAAATGGATGTGAAATAATATTAAAATTTATCACGTTTTTGCATCGATTTATTTTGCTCAAACCGAAATCAACCTATATTTGCACCCGCTTTAAGGCAAGCATGCTTCCTTCATAAAGCAGGAGATTCAGTAGCTCAGCTGGTAGAGCATTACACTTTTAATGTAGTGGCCCTGGGTTCGAATCCCAGCTGAATCACAAAACCCGATGTGAATTATTCTCATCGGGTTTTTTTATGAATTCCGACCTATTTCAATGTTCGATTTCATAAATTTACCACAAATTAACAGGAGGTATCCTGATCATGGATGAAAATCGTCGCCTCTCTTCCAAAGAGAAAGCTCTTCAAATAAATCTAGACCAACGATTATATGGCTCTTTCGCTGAAATTGGAGCCGGTCAGGAAACAGCAGCTCACTTTTTCAAAGCGGGCGCGGCATCTGGTACAATTGCCAAAACTATGTCGGCATACGACATGCGATTTTCGGATGCCATTTATGGAGAAACAACTCGTTATGTTTGCGAAGATCGCCTCCAGCAGATGCTCCTGAAAGAATACGGATTACTTGGAAAAAGACTGGAGTTCAGAGAAGAAAAAACCTGCTTTTTTGCATTTGCCAATACAATCGAAACCACCAATTTTCATAAAACCAATCATGGTCATGGTTGGCTTGGTGTTCGATTTCAATTAAATCCACATTCAGAACCCAACGAATGTGTGATTCATGTTGTTTTGCACGATCATGAAAACTCATGGCAACAAAGAGCAATCGGAATCATTGGTGTAAACTTATTATACAGTTGCTTTTATCATCACAACGACCCTGAAAGACTTACGAAAACCCTCCTCGATGGAATTGTAAGTAGCACTGTTGAAATTGACATGATTCGAGTTATAGGCCCCGATTTCAAACAAATAGACAATCGTTTATTGAGTTTGAAGCTGGTAAAAAACGGCCTAACAAAAGCAGCCATGTTTGGAGCAGACTCTTCTGTATTGCAACCTTCCGAAGCACTTTACAAACAAAACGCCTTGGTTATATCGGGACGTTTCAGACCATTTACTCGGGCGCATGAAGATATGCTTGCCAAAGCAACAATCGATTTTGTGGAGGAAATTGGGCAAGAAAATCCTTTCATCATTTTAAGTGAATTATCGCTCAATGCATTAATTGACACCAATGGAAATATTGATGATCAGGATTTTTTAGACCGTGCCAGTATTTTGTGCTCACTTGGCCATACGGTAATGATTACTAATTTCTTAGACTATTGGTATTTGGTTCCTTATATGTCGAAGATTACTCGAAATCAACTTGTTGGTTTTGTATTAAGTGTTCGGAACATAGAACGAATTTTCGATCCAAATCAATACACCAATTTACAAGGCGGCTTGCTCGAAGCGCTAAGTATGCTATTTGGAAGCAATGTGAAAGCATATGCATATCCTGCATTCCGAGGCGATTCCGATGAACTTATCACAATTAATAAACTTCAAATAGATCCAAAATTTTCAGGTTTACTTCGTTATTTAATTGATAACCACAAACTCGAGGATATTCAAAATATTGACGAAAGCGTTTTGCATATCAATGCAGATGAAGTAATACAACAAATACAAAATGCGATTCCTGGTTGGGAAGAAAGTGTTCCCAATCGTGTTGCGGAACTTATAAAATTAAATCACCTCTTGAATTTTCCTGTTGGATCAAATTCTCAAAATAAAATACAATAAAACATGGGCTTTGAAACATTTGGATTTTCACAAGAATTGCTTGATGGCCTCGATGCCATGAACTTCAGAGAACCAACACCAATTCAGCAACAAGCCATTCCTGAAATATTAGCCGGCAAGGATTTAATTGCAAGTGCGCAAACAGGAACAGGAAAAACGGCGGCCTTCTTACTTCCAATCATCGAATCGAACTTAAAAAACAATACTGGGAAAATCGACACCCTAATCATTGTTCCAACGCGTGAATTGGGCTTACAGATTGACCAACAACTTGAGGGATTTGCCTATTTCGTTCCGGTGAGTTCCATTGCCGTTTATGGTGGTGGCGACGGAATAGAATTCGAAGTTCAGAAACGGGCGTTACGAGAAGGAACCGACATTGTTATTGCCACACCTGGAAAGCTTTTGTCGCATCTCAACATGGGTTATGTTGATATGAAAAACCTAAAACATCTTGTCCTCGATGAAGTTGACCGAATGCTCGATATGGGTTTTATTGAGGACATTCAACGCATCCTTACTTTTCTTCCTGAAGATCGGCAGACCTTGTTTTTCTCCGCAACCATGCCACCTAAAATCAGGCACCTTGCAGTAAAACTTCTTAAAAATCCAGTTCAGATTAACATTTCAATCTCTAAACCAGCAGCTGGAATAAAACAAGGTGCTTATTCGGTTTATGATACGCAAAAGCTGCAACTTTTAAAAACTATTTTCGAAGGAAGGGATTTAAAAAGTGCGATATTATTTGCAGGAACCAAGCAGAAAGTCAAAGAAGTTGAACGCGAATTACGAAAAATGGGGCTCAATGTTGGGGCCATTCATTCCGACTTAGAACAAGCACAACGTGAAGAAGTGCTTTTAGGATTTCGCAATAAAAACGTAACCATTCTTGTTGCCACCGATGTGGTTTCAAGGGGAATTGATGTGCTAGGAATTGAGTTGGTAGTAAACTATGATGTACCTGCCGATCCTGAAGATTATGTTCACCGTATTGGACGAACAGCTCGTGCCGAAACAAAAGGAGAAGCAGTTACTTTAATTAATCCCTTGGATCAAAGAAAGTTTAGTCGCATCGAAGAAATGATCGAAACGATTGTCGAAAAATACACGCTACCCGAAAATTTCGAAGCGGGGCCGGTGTATGACCCGATGAAGAACAAAGAAGATTCGAAAGGAAATAGCCGACGATCAAAAAGAAAACCTCAACCCTCAGCTGCAAGCAAAACAGACCGTCCAGTTAACAAAGTAAATCACAAACAAGAAAGCAAGGACATACTTCCGAAATCTGAAAGCGATTCAAATAAAAACGCCCACTTAGTAAAACGTGAAGATTGGAAAAAACCGGAATAGATCGCAATAAGAATTTCTATTCAAAATCGACTTCTCCAGCACCAAGTCTGATAAGTTCCGGAACATTTCCAGTACAATCGATAATGGTTGAGGGTACCAAAGCTCCATAACCGCCATCAATAACAGCATCAACCAAATCCTTGTATCGTTCGTGGATCAATTCGGGATCGGTAGTATATTCCAAGATATCGTCTTCATCATGCACCGAACTCGAGATGATTGGACTTCCTAATTCTGTTACAATTAATCTGCAAATAGTATTGTCGGGAATACGAATTCCAAGGGTTCGCTTGTTGTTTTTAAAGAGTTTCGGAACGCTATTATTCGCATTCAAAATGAATGTATAAGGGCCGGGCAAACAACTCTTCATGAGCTTATAAACAGGTGTATCAACAGCACGCGCATATTCTGTGATGTGACGCAAATCATCAAATACAAAAGAGAAATCTGCTTTTTCTGGCTGAATTCCTTTTAATTGAGCAACACGCTCAACAGCTTTCGACTTGTGAATCTCACAACCAAATGCATACACACCATCTGTTGGATAAATAATCACTCCTCCATTCTGTAAAATATCTACAACTTTTTTCAATTGTCGTGGATCTGGTGTAACAGGATGGATTCGAATGATCATTACATAGACGTTTTTTTAAAGTCCGAAAGGAATTTCTCTAATCCAATGTCTGTTAAAGGATGTTTCAATAAATCCGTAATGACATTTAAAGGACAGGTTACTACATCTGCTCCTGCTTCAGCACATTCGATAAGATGCATTGTGTGGCGAATGGAAGCAGCTAAAATCTGTGATTCAAAACCATAATTATCGTAAATCAAACGGATTTGCTGAATCAACCCTACTCCATTTGTAGAGATATCATCCAAACGACCAATAAATGGGGAAATGTAAGTTGCCCCAGCTTTAGCCGCAAGTAATGCTTGTCCAGCAGAGAAAATCAAGGTGCAATTCGTGCGAATTCCTTTTTGTGAAAAATATTTAATCGCCTTAACACCATCGCGAATCATCGGAACTTTCACCACTATTTGTGGATGAAGGGCTGCTAAGTTTTCACCTTCATGAATAATTCCAGCATAGTCGGTAGCAATTACTTCCGCACTAACATCGCCATCCACAATTTCGCAAATATCGATATAGTGTTGTAAAATATTATCGGCACCTTTTATTCCCTCCTTAGCCATCAAGCTTGGATTTGTAGTAACACCGTCAAGAATGCCTAAATCTTGAGCATCACGGATTTGATCAAGGTTGGCTGTATCGATAAAGAATTTCATTGCTTTTGATTTTAAGTTGCAAAAGTAGTTTAATTGAGTCGAAATTGAGTGGAATTCATGATTGAAAAATTCATAATTTTCGACGTTAATTTGCATTGAAAAATGAAGATTAACTAAACAATTTTTTTGACATACCAAGGAAATGGCAAAACCTAAAGACCGCATTAACGTGGTGTATTCTACTAATCCCGATTTTCAATATGAATCAAATGAGGATTTGGAATTGGATACACTTCCTGCTCAACAACAACAACTTAAAATAATGCTTGATAAAAAAGCACGTGCGGGAAAACAGGTAACCTTAATTTCAGGATTTATAGGAAAACAGGATGACCTTGATGCCTTGTCGAAGTCATTAAAGAATTTATGCGGTTCTGGAGGAAGCGCAAAAGATGGAGAGATACTAATTCAAGGCGATCACCGAGATAAAATACTGAACCATCTCATTTCCAAAAACTACAAAGCCAAAAAAGTGGGTGGTTAATGAATATCCATTCCTGTAAGTCGAGAATATAGATTCTCATACATAGGAAGAATTTGTTTGATATCGAACTTGGAAGCTTGAATTCTCGCTTGATTTTTAAATTGCAGCATGCGTGTATCGTCTTTCAATAGTGAAAGTGCATTAATTGCCATTTCATCAATATCACCAACATCACTCAGAAAACCAGAATAACCATGAATGTTCACTTCGGGAATTCCTCCTGTATTCGTGGATATAACAGGAACATGACTTGCCATTGCTTCCAATGAAGAAAGTCCAAAACTTTCTGTTTCGGAAGTAAGTAAAAACAAATCCGACATACATAAAATACGCTCGATGGCTTTGGTTTTCCCAAGAAAAACGACATCCTGAATAACACCTAATTGCCTCGCTAAATTCTCAACATTTCCTCGTTCGGGTCCATCACCTGCTAGTATCAGCTTGGCAGGAATTTCCTTACGAATTTTCTCAAAAACGCGAACAACATCGTCGATACGTTTTACGGGTCTGAAATTGGAAATATGTGTAATCACCTTTTCGCCGTTTGGCGCATACATTCCTCTATAGCATTGATCGGAGGGCTTCGAATAATTATCTACATCAATAAAATTGGGAATAACTTCGATCTCGCGTGAAATGTTGAAATATTTTAGGGTGTCTTTACGGAGCGAGTCAGAAACCGCAGTTACCCCATCACTTTCGTTAATGGAGAATTCAATCACGGGTTGGTACGATGGATCTTTCCCAACCAAAGTAATATCTGTTCCGTGCAATGTGGTAATAAAAGGAATGAACTTTCCTCGTTTCGCTAAAATTTGCTTGGCCATGTATGCAGCTGATGCATGTGGAATAGCATAATGAACATGCAGAAGATCCAAATCTTGGTGCATTACAACATCAACCAATTTGGAGGTAAGAGAAATCTCGTAAGGTAGAAATTCAAACAAGGGATAGGTTGTGATGGGAACTTCATGATAGAAAAGATTCCCAGAAAAAACATCCAATCGAAAGGGCTGACTATATGAAATAAAATGAACCTGATGCCCTTGAGCAGCCAGTGCCATTCCCAATTCTGTAGCAACTACACCACTACCTCCAAAAGTTGGATAAC
>CAXNNF010000050.1:0-7154 GCA_964203455.1 Bacteroidia bacterium | reverse complement strand
ATTTATTTTCCGCAATAATATAGTATGGGAAGAGCATTTGAATTTAGACGTGCACGAAAAGAAAAGCGTTGGAGTAAAATGGCGAAAGATTTCGTCAAGTTAGGAAAGCAATTATCCATGGCTGTTAAGCAGGGTGGGGGAGATCCTGAAACCAATCCAACATTACGTGTTGTCATTCAAAATTGCAAGGCCATTAATATGCCTAAAGACAATATTGAATCAGCCATTAAACGCGCTTCTGCAAAGGACGCTAAGGATTTGGATGAAATTGTATATGAAGGTTATGGTCCTTATGGTGTAGCTATTTTGGTAGAAACTTCCACCGATAATTCAATCCGTACGGTTGCCAATGTGCGTATGTATTTTTCAAGATCAGAAGGAGCTTTAGGTAAAACAGGATCGCTCGATTTTATCTTTGATCGCAAGGCTGTTTTTACATTGGAAATGGAAGGTCTCGATTTGGAAGAATTGGAATTGGAGCTGATTGATTTTGGATTGGAAGAGATTTTTGAAGAAGATGGTAAAGCATTCCTTTATACTTCATTCAAAGATTTTGGAAGTATGTTTCAAGAATTAGAACGTCGTAAAATGAATATCATCAGTTCAGAATTGATTCGTCTACCAAATTCAACGGTTGAATTAACTCCCGAACAAGAAGAAGATATTAATGCCTTGGTTGAAAAGATGGAAGACGACGACGATGTCTTACATGTCTTTACCAACATGAAATAAGGAACTACATTTTTACAAGTTTCGTCCAGCCAAGGGAATTCGTATCTTTTATAATATTGATGAGGTAAATCCCCTCGTTGAAGTTGGAGCAGTTTATGAGTTGCTTGCTCGATTCTATTTCTATCTGCTCGATGAATCTTCCAGATGTATCGTAAATGTTCATTTGAAAGGGGAAATGCAGGTTGTCAGAATCTAATTGAATGAAATCGCTTGTTGGATTTGGGTAAATTCCAATTTCAATTGGAGGGTTTTTAAAATCCGATATGTTGGTTGGGTCTTCGCCTTTGAAAAACGATAAACCACCTCTTCGATTTCCAATCACCATTTCCGGGAAGCCATCCTGATCTAAATCAGCAACAGCGCAACTGGAAAGTACGCCATCTCGGATGTTCGCTAAACTAGAATCGATAACTAGAAATGTTGCAGCCAAGTTTTCGGGATCCATTTTCCATAAATGAATTTCTCCTGTTTGGGAGCCACTAAAAATGAAATTACCGTTGCTATTATTGAAAAAATAGGGGCTGCTATAGCCGTAGTTACTGTAGCCTTCTTGTATGGTTTCTGCATTTCCAAAATTTGGGTAGCTTGAGCTTACTGGGAAGTTTGCTGTTGTTGAGTTCCCGTTATTCAAATAGCATTGTAATCGACCTGACTTTCCACCAATAATTAGGTCTATCAATCCATCGTTATTTACATCGCCCGATGTTGGACAAGCAAACTGTTCGCTTACAATTGAACTCAGGAAATTGAGATTGATTGTATAATCATTTCCTGTGGGGTTTTTGATCAAAGCACTCAACGTTCCATTTAAATTGCCAATGACCAAATCTTTGCTTCCATCGCCATTTAGATCGATGGCAGTGGGAGCTAAATGTTTGAAATTAAATTGCCGCATTTGCCCGATGTCGGTGTTTGTTAATCGGTAAACGGGATTTGCATTGGAGCCAGTATTTTCAAATAGTTGAATAGAAGCTCGATTGTTGCCTTCGAGAATTGGATTTGCATTCGGTTCAAACTCGCCTGAATTCCCGACGATCAAATCGAGATCTCCATCATTATCGTTATCGATGAAGCATGGAAATGCGCCTTTTCCCAAATCTAACATCTCATTAATTAAAAAAGGGATTTCATTTTGAGTAAAATGAAAGTTGCCCGCGTTGGATGAGTACATCAATACATTTCGACCTTTATCGAGCGACTGGCTTTCGGAATTGGGTGCAATGATTAAATCGGGAAATGAATCTTCGTTTGCATGAATTCGAAATGCTCCAGGGAAAATTGGGATTGTGTAATTCGAAAATGCAGCAGGATAAGTTGATGGCGTTGGAATAATGATGTCTGTTCCCGCAACTGGTTCGTTTATTAAGCACAAGATTTCTGGAAAGGAAACATCTCCCAAAAGCAAATCTTTGTCGCCATCTAGATCAATATCATCGAGTAATAAAGTGGATCCGCTGTGTCGTTCTCCCGAATTTCTGCCGCAGCTATCATTGAGGTTTACTGTGTTATTGGTTGCATTCTCGGTAATTTTCCCCCAGTTGTTCGAAGCGATTTCGAATTGTAGCGAATCGGAATTTCCATAGAGTTCTTGAGAGAGATTTCGATGAAATTCCAAACATGTCCCTAATATGTAAAACGTGATAATATCCAAATCACCATCATTATCAACGTCTTCAATTGCTGGAATGTCAATACGACTCACAAACAAATTAATCGATGAATTTCCGTAATCGGAATACAGCAATTCAGTTTCGAGTTGAAACGAGGATGTGGCAGTTGAAACAGAGGTGTTTTTATATATACTAATTCCATTTCCAGCAGAACAGAAAATATCGGGTTTGCCATCTTGATTATAATCCCGAAGAATCATCCAATCGTGTATCACCGGAAAAATGGATTCGAATTGAGGAGCAAATTGGAATGTTTGTCCATCCGCGCTCCTAGTAAAACATAGAATCTTATCTCCACTTCGATCAAATACAACGATATCTAATCGTCCGTCTCCATCCAAATCGCATTCATTAAACTGCGGTGCATTCAAACCTCCCACCCAAGCTTTAGGCAAAGGAGATTGTCCATTCAATTCATATACAGGAACTGAAACATCGCGATTAAATCCAAAGGGTGTTTGCGCAATAATGCTCAAATTTCCGAGAAGCATCATACACAAACAGGTAATGAAAAACCTGATTGAGGAGTTAATAGTTGATGAGTGAATCGACAATGGGCGCATAACGAAGCAATGAATCACGACCTTTTAAAAAATCCAATTCTATTAAAAACGAAAATCCAGCAACATGTGCTTGTTGTTGTTGTATGAGTTCTGCTGCTGCCATGGCTGTTCCGCCGGTGGCTAACAAATCGTCATGAACGAGCACATTCCATTCGGGCTTCAAAGAACCCACATGCATTTCAACGGTCGCGGTTCCATATTCCAAAGTATACGAATGTTGAATGGTGTTGTAAGGTAGTTTCCCTGCTTTGCGAATTGGAATAAACGGAACATTTAATTGTTGAGCGATGAGCATCCCAAATAAAAACCCGCGACTTTCAACGCCAACAACCGCATCAATTTCAGTATTACGATACGCATCGGCTAATGCAATGGTTATTTCCCTGCACAAAACAGGATTTTCTAAAATGGGGGTAATGTCTTTAAATAAAATTCCGGGTTTTGGGAAGTCAGGTACATCTCGGACAGTAGATTTTACGCGTTCTTGGATACTCATTCTAGTTTTACATAATGAACCAGTTTTTCATATATTTCGGGACGAAGTGTGTAAATATTCTTCAGGCCTTCAACGTTTCGAAATGGTCCGTGTTGAAGTCGGTAATTTACAATGCTTTTTCCCACACCATACCAACAATAAGGATGTTTTTGTAAATCCTCTAAACTCAATATGTTAATTTTTAATTTTTGGATGAATGAAGTGTCAACTTTTACCTGTGTTCTTAGGGTGTTTAATAAGGTATCGCTGAATCCCTTCATTTCTAAAAGTTGCTCCAAACAATAAAATCCACCCAATTGATCTCTTCGTTTAATAATCCTTCGGGCCCAACCCGGACCAATACCTCGTAATGAAACTAAGGCATTGGAATCGCAACGATTGAGTTCGATAATAGCAATTTGTCGCTTAGTATTTTTGGGGAATTGTTCTGATTTATAGCTCTTCTCGGGTAAATTCAGGAATGGCTCCAAACTTAAAAATCGTTGGTCGCTCATGCAATACAGTTTCTTTAAATCTTCCTTGAATTTAAATCCTCCACATTTTGTTTGAAATTTAATGATTGATGAAGCTTCCTTTTTTGAGAAACCGATTTTAATCCAATCGTTCTCTTTCATATTATTGGGATCTATTACTTTATTGATAGTCAGTTCTAATTTCTTTTCATAACTATAGTTTTGCTCATGCACCTGCGTGGAATCTTCTTGATCCAATTGCTTTACCATTTCCTGTAAGGCAATTAATTCATTGGGAGGAATATGAAAAGTAACCTCCGAATCCAATCGGATCCAAATACGAAAACCAATTGCAATAAAGGTGAGGGCAGCTAATACGATGATGCCTTTTTGTTCGGTTCTTGAGAAATGGAGAAACTCTCGAATCAATGTTTTCATGCTTTAAATTTTAAGCAAACATCGAACAAGGGAATTCAATTAGTCGTCTGTGAAACGTTTATATACGTTTAAAACGCTTTGCCCAAAATTAATTGTATTGCTTCAATTGCTCATCTAAAATAGCCAAGCCTTCGCGGAAGCTATGCGGATTGTATCCTAAAACGCGTTGCGATTTACTTAAGTCGAATCCTGTTCTTGGCGGACGTTTGGCTGTTTGGTTGAGTGTGGAAGAAGATACAGCGCGAATGATTTCCTTATCGTATCCGTAAAAATCGGCAACCTGCTTCACAAGCTCGAGCACGCTCATATAATCTTTCCCGCTAATATTGAAAATTCCGTTGGCATGTTTTTCGGCCGCCAACAAGCATCCTTCAGCAAGATCTTCAGCCAAAGTAGGCATACGAAATTGATCGTCTACCACATTTATTGGAGCACCTTTTTCGAGGGCACCTTTTGCCCATAGCACCACATTCGAGCGACTCATATTATCAACCAGACCAAAAACTAAAATGGTTCTCAAAATGGCCCAATCGTTCGATTTCTCTTTGACAATTCTCTCTGCTTCTGCTTTCGACCAACCATAATACGACACCGGATTTGCTTCGGCTTCCTCATCATATGGACCATGCTCACCATCAAAAATAAAGTCGGTTGAAAGGTGAATGAAGTGTGCTTTGTTTCGGTTGCAGGCATTCACCAAATATTCAACGGCTGTGATGTTGAGCAAAACGCAGCCTTCTTTATCGGTTTCACAGGCATCCACATTAGTCATGGCAGCGGTATGAATAACCACGTCGGGTTTGTACTTATCCACTATAGAATCGACATCCTGTTCATCCCCAATATCCATCGATTCAAAGATATAACCCTCCTTCAAAATCAATCTATTTTCTCCTTTGGCTGTAGCAATAAGTTCTACATTAGGACGACCAGCACATGCATACACAAGTTTTTGTCCGAGTAATCCATTGCTGCCAGTTACGAGAATACGTTTCATTATTGGATATGAATAATTATTGAATCTTGCTTGAATAAGGCGAATATCAATTGATTGTTTTGCCAAAAATAAATAAAATTTGGAAGGGAGGAGAGATAGGAATTGACTGGTTTTGAAAAAGGTTTAAATCAGCATCCTCGGACCTCACCCCCTCTCCGCAGGAGAGGGGAGAATATTCTGCTTGTTAATGTCATTAGCTTCTCATCAAAACTACTTTTGAAGTTTAATGCTCAAAAATTTCGAGATTTAACTCCCCTCTCCTTGCCACATAGTGGTCCCTTCGGGACGGAGAGGGGCTGGGGTGAGGTCAACGTGAGTTTCATCATGAAGATACTTTGCAATTAAGCAACCTCGGTTGAGGTTAGAAAAATCAAACCAAGACCATTCGTTTTTTACTATATGATTTACTTGGAAATTTTAAGTAGAAATCACATCGAACTTAAGGTGTAGAGTTGGAGTTATTCATTTCTTAAAATATTTTTCCAACTCAATACCTTGCCTGCGGTTCTGTTTTGGTCAAATAGGCCTGTGTGTACAATGGTTTTACTGCTAACCAAATCGGGAATGAATTTTTCTAAATAACTCAATCCTTTAAACATTTCAGGGACGATGGTTTCGCTGGCTTTTATTTCAACGAGGTTTAATTTCTCGCTGTTTTGCCAAATGAAATCAACTTCATGACCAACTGCATCGCGCCAAAACCAATAATCGAACATCAAATTTTGATGATATTGCTGTTTTATGAATTCGTTGATCACATAATTTTCAAACAAGCTTCCTTTGAAGGCACTGATTTTTAAGCTTGAAGCATCATTGATTTTGAGGAGAAAGCAAAGTAATCCGGTGTCGTAAAAATAGAGTTTCGAGTTTTTTGTAATTCGTTTGTTAAAATTAGAATGATAGGGTTGCAATTGGTAAAGAATGTAGCTGGTTTCTAATACCGAAATCCACGATTTTGCAGTAGGCTGAGAAATTCCACATTCATTGGCAAGCGAATTCAAATTCACCAATTGACCTACTCTAGCAGCACATAGTGTGATGAAATTTCTAAACTGCTTTAGATTTTTCACATCGATAAGTTCCGCTAAATCTCGTTCTACATAAGTTTGAACGTAGTTAGAATAAAACACCTTCGAAGGAATGTCTCTGTCATAGATTCCAGGATAAAATCCCTTCTGAAGATTAACGGCATAATCGTCATCTAACCAAGCAGCTTTCTCCATTTCTTGATTATCAAAAGGCAATAATTTGAACAGAGCCACGCGACCTGCTAAACTTTGCGAAACATTGCGCATCAAATGAAAATTTTGAGAGCCAGACAAAATATATTGCCCCATTATTTTATCCTCATCTACTTTGGTTTGTAGGTATGAAAACAATTCAGGAGCTCGCTGCACCTCATCGAAAATAATAAAGTTGCCATGCTCCGCCAAAAATCCATTGGGGTCATTTAATGCGTACTTTCTAATATCTAGATTCTCTAAGTTGACATAGGTATAGTTCGCAAATTCGTTCTTTAAGAAAGTAGTTTTCCCAGATTGCCTTGGACCTGTTAAAACTAAAATCGGATATTTACCAAGATAAATTTCCATTTCTTTTTTTATTGTTCTAATTCGCCCCATAGGTATTGTATTTGTTGAGCAAATATACAGCAAACTTTGAAATTACACTATACACAACTTTGAAATTGTACGGTATGTTATTTTGAAATTACACTATATGCAACTTTGAAATTGCACTGTATGTTATTTTGAAATTACACCATATATAACTTTGAAATTACACTATGACTCGTCCTGAAAATAC
>CAXNNF010000049.1:0-7230 GCA_964203455.1 Bacteroidia bacterium | reverse complement strand
TTGGAGCTGGTTTATTTGTTAGAACGGCTGCCGCTTCTGCAGAAGCAGCAGGTCCTGCAGTTACCTTGTCGTTTGTAGTTGCAGCTATAGGTTGTGCATTAGCGGGTTTATGTTATGCCGAATTTGCTTCGATGATTCCCATTGCTGGTAGTGCTTATACATACGCTTATGCACCCATGGGAGAATTGGTAGCTTGGGTAATTGGTTGGTCACTTATTTTGGAATATGCTTTAGGAGCAGCAACAGTAGCCATTGCTTGGAGTGAGTATTTGAATAAATTACTAGGTGGGATAATTCCTCCAGAATGGTGTCATTCTCCCTTTGAAGGTGGTTATATGAACTTGCCTGCATTATTCATTTTGCTTCTCATTACCTTGTTATTGATCAAAGGTACCAGTGAGTCGGCAAAAGTGAATGCAGTAATTGTGTTTGTTAAAGTGGCTATTGTATTAGCATTTATCGTAATTGGTTGGCAGTTTATTGAGCCTGCGAATCACACACCTTATCTAATTCCAGAAGGTGTTCTTGGACATGAAGGTCCATTTCAACATGGATGGGGTGGAGTATTAGGTGGTGCAGCCATTGTATTCTTTGCGTTTATTGGATTTGATGCCGTATCAACTGCAGCTCAAGAAGCGAAGAATCCAAAACGTGATATGCCTATTGGAATCTTGGGCTCGCTTGCTGTTTGTACGGTATTATACATTCTGTTTTCTCACGTATTAACAGGTGTGGCTAATTGGAGTTGGTTGGGAACTGCAGGTAAAGAAGCATCTGTAACTTCTGCAATCGATACTTATATGACAGGGTATGGATGGTTATCAAAATCCATCACTGTTGCAATTTTGGCTGGTTTTTCTTCTGTAATTCTTGTAATGCTGATGGGCCAAAGTCGTGTGTTTTATTCGATGGCCAATGATGGTTTGCTTCCGAAATTGTTTTCAGATTTACATCCAAAGTATAGAACTCCATTTAAATCGAATTGGGTATTATTTGCATTCGTAGGTGCTTTTGCTGCATTTATTCCAGGCAGTGTTGCGGGCGATTTGACAAGTATTGGAACCTTATTCGCATTTATCTTGGTATGTGCAGGAATAATGATTTTGAGGAAATCGAATCCGACATTAGTTCGACCTTTCAAAACGCCATTGGTTCCAATTGTTCCTATTCTAGGGATTCTTGTTTGTGCATCGATGATTATTTCTTTGCCTGGCGAAACTCAAATCAGTTCATTGATTTGGATGCTATTGGGTTTAGGTTTCTACTTTTCATATTCTAGAAAGAAAAGCAAGTTGAATAGTTAATGAATCGCTGAATATATGATTATGAATTGATTGAATGTGGGGATTTGATATTTCATTTTGAGCATATTCAAAAGATAGAATTCTTGCTTTTGCTTCTTATAGCTTATACATCAAGCCTCACTCTGAATTTAAGAGTGGGGCTTTTTTATTTTACGAATTCAAGTATTTTATCACATGGTAGAATTCATGTTTTTGTTTTCATTATGAGATGAATGCTTATTTAACAGCCAATCCAATTCGATTTTAATACGTTTTCTTACAGCAAAGCAATATCACCTGTGTAACTCTATTTTAAGGCTTTCGTCTATGATGCTATTGATTGGATTAGCCAATGCATTTAAACGATTAAGCAATTTATATGAAAAGAAAACTTACGCTAAGAAGTAAAATAAGTCTCAAAACAACATTAAAACACCGCCTTATCATTGGAGTTTCTTCAATGGTTTTTGTTTTCACATTAGTTGGTATTGTTTATTTTAATTTCTTCAATAACACAACTTCATTTGCAAACCAAAATAATGATGAGCAAGTAGTTCAAAATTTGCTTGTTACTGCAATTTGCTCAGATGATCCATCTTCAACACTAAGATGGAAGGTTGCGAATCCTAATGAATTTGACGTTTCAATTGAATGGGATGTTTTCCCTAATTTCCAGTCTGGATTAATGGTTATTCATAAAGGCGATAATTTTATTTACACCAATACGATACCAGGTACCAATGCACTTCGTGTTCGTTGGCAAGATGAATTGTTAACTTGGAATCAAATTATTACACCTTCAACCAATGAAACATGCATTACTCAGGGCTGTTATGCAAGCGAGATAGTTTCATATACACCTGCTAAGAGGAACGATGGATCTTCAATTCCAGCTGCGAATCGTGTTGCAACAAAGGCCTTAGGGATTCCAGAAGGTGATAATTCGGTTAATTATGTTTCTTTAGGATTCGGCGGAGAAATCGTTCTACGTTTCGCTTCGGCTGTTGCAAATGGAATGGGTAACGATATAGCAATTACAGAAACCACATTAAACAATCAAAGTTGTAATCGATATCCCGAAAAAGTGGATGTTTTTGCTTCGCAAGATGGATGTCATTTCACATACATTGGTCAAGGTTGCCAAGATTCACAATTCGATTTAGGTGCTATGACTTGGGCGAAATACATTAAGTTAAAAGATGTTAGTCCAGTAAATCATCCATTTAATAATGAAGTTGCCGATGGTTTTGATTTGGACGGTATTGCATGTTTACATGGATCCGCTCCTGAAATTAACGATGGGTTGGTATTTGGTTCAGCTCAAGAAGTAATTCAATACAATCAAGGAACTCGTAAAAATGGATCGCCTATTCATCCAACTCGCATTAATTCCTTAAATGCTTTGGGTATTCCGCAAAATGATGATTTGTCAATTGACTTTGTTTCTCTAGGTTTTAATGGAAGCTTGACGTTGAAATTCGACTATGCAGTTTTCAACCAAGAAGGCAATGACCTATGGGTAGTTGAAACATCATTTGGTGCTCCAGATTGCCAAACATATCCTGAATCTGCTTATTTCGAAGGTTCGTTGAATGGGATATTATGGTATCCAATGGGAACTGTTTGTTTGGATGGAACTATTGATATTGGAGATGGTGTTTATGCTATTCAATATGTCCGTATTTCAGATCGTTCTCCTATGGCACAATTTCCAAATTCTGCCGATGGTTTTGATTTAGATGGTATTTTAGTGTTGAACGAAGATTGTCAGGTGCTGACAAATCCTTCTGTTAATTCAAATAAACAAACAACCAATAGTATTACTCCAAACCGAATTGCATTTTATGACAATAATGAAATTCCTGATGAGATTGCTGAAATTTCAGTTGGTCCAAATCCTTTTCAACACACATTTAAACTCTATTACGAAACGGGAACAATGAACGAGAAAATTGTAGTGAATATTTACAACTATGTTGGTCAGCTGGTTCATAAGCAATTGCTCCAAATTCCTAAAAACACGCTAAGTGAACAAGAGATAAATGCCGATCATTTACCAAGAGGTGTGTATATTTTATCGGTTGAATCGGCTGGTCAGAAACAAAGTATGAAGCTAATTAAAAATTGATTTGCATCTTGTTTGAAAATGAAAGCCCCTGAAATGGGGCTTTTTATTTTTTATTCAACTTGTAATAGTTCTTAACTGAAAAATAGTTACATTTGAGTTTACAAAATCCACCATTTAATTTTCACATTAAAAAACTTGTTATGAAGCCAATTAATACAAAGCAAGCCGGTTCATTCCTTAGTGCTCTAGTACTTGGGTTTTCTATGCCATTTAATATGGTAAATGCACAACCAGATGTACCTAATCCAGGAACGGGTTGTGATATTTCAATTCAAAGTGTTATTTCATTCCAACCTGCGAAACGCAAAGATGGTTCTGTAATGCCGGCCGAATTTACAAACACTCAAAATGTATTGGGTGCACCTCAAAATTCGGATTTAGCTGGAGCTGTTAATTATGTTTCACTTGGTTTTGGTGGCGAAATTACTGTAATGCTATCTAACAGATTAGCCAATGGAACGGGTGTAGATTTCCGAATTGTAGAAACAACTTTCAGTACTTCTCCATGTTCTCGTTATCCTGAAAAAGCAGATGTTTTTGTTTCTCAGGATGGTTGTAATTTCGTTTTCGTTGGTCAAACTTGCCAAGATGGTTCTTTCGATTTAGCAGGAACTGGTTTAGATTGGGTTCGTTATGTAAAAATTCACGATGTGAGTTTGGTGACACTTCCTTTTCAAAATGATGTATTGGCAAATGGATACGATTTAGATGGTATTCAATGTATTAATGGCTCAGCATCTTCAACGGCTCCTTTCAATACAACCTTCTCAGCCGGATCTCCTAGAACTTACCAAAATTACATTCCTGTTAATCCAGCATCTATCGCATCAAATCGTTTAAACCCAATGAATGCGACGGGTGTTCCTCAAAATAACAACGGAACTCCTGTAACGTTTACCTCTCTTGGTTTTGGAGGCGAAATTACCTTGGTTTTTGATTATGCTGTTTTTGATAAAGCGGGTCCAGATTTATTTGTAACTGAAACTTCAGGTTCGAATAACTACCCTGAAAAGGCAGAATTCTATGGTTCTACAAATGGAACTGATTGGGTTGCTTTAACCACAACAGAAGATGGTGTTTCATTGGAACAGGATGGTTGGATCGATTTCAATGGAGCAATCTATAGCTTGAAATATCTTCGCATTATCGATCGCAGTCGCCGCACTCAATTTACAACAGGTGCTGATGGATATGATGTTGATGGAGTGACTGTAATCAATGGATCAAACTGTTCATCAAATGGAGTAGGTACTACCAACGCACGTTTCTACCAAACTGAAAACAACGTTCCTGACGAATCAGGTGTTTCTTCTGTTTATCCTAATCCTTTTACAAACGCATGTTCTTTTGAATACACTGCAGGTTCATTGGATGAAAAAGTGAATATTCAAGTTTTAAGCGTTACAGGTCAATCGGTTTATAACAACCAATTTGATTTAATTGCTCAACAAACTATTTCAAAAGCAATCGATTTTTCAAACCTTCCTGCCGGAATCTACATCATGGAGATTTCTTCAATCAATGGAAAAGAGTCGAAGAAGTTAATTAAGAACTAACTAAATCAAATTTCATTTTAAGCGGTGTGTTCTATTTGAATACACCGCTTTTTTGTTTTCTAAAGCCTGCTTTTCTAGGGATCTAATTATATCAAAACGCATAGAGTTTTATTACAAAATCGCGCAATTATTGCAGTCTTAGAAATTAAATTGAGGTACAAGGAATTTTACGAATAAAAAAATCCCGAATGCCATTGGCAACCGGGATTAAGAATTTAAAATAATGCAGTTCTCTGAAAACAAATTTCTTTACAAGAATTATGCTTCAGTAAAAATATGCTTTAATATTCCTCTCACTTCTTCAAATGCTTTTTCGTTTTTAACAATAAAATCGTGAGCTCCCATTTTAAAAGCTCCAATGGCAACATCGGCACCTGTTTGTCCCGAAAGGAAAACCACATGTATATTAGGGTCGAATGATTTAATCTGTTGAAGCACTTCAAGCCCAGACATGCCAGGAAGACTATGGTCGAGTATGACAACTTTAGGTTTTAAATGCAGGTTGTCTATACATTCTTCCCCGGTGAAGAAAACTTTGATGCCTTTGTAGTAATTCGCTTCCAAATCGTAATTAATTAGATTGGCGAAAAAAGGCTCGTCCTCAACGATGAAAATTTTAACTTCTTCTTGCGTATTCATTAGTCAGTTTGTTGAATAAATGGGGTGTGTTAGGTTATTGATTTTTATAGTTTAGGCAATTAGGTACTTAAAATTTATTAAATTTTGCTTTGACTAAAGTAGAAAAAGAATCCATTCAATAAAAATTAAATCGAATCATTTTTTATAATGAATTATAGTTTTTGATTGGAGGATTTAACACTCAAATTACTTCATAAAAAAAATGGAATTCCGCAAAATAATATTTAATAATAGTAGCTAATTATATAATTTAGCGCCCAACATAAACCATCGGACTATTCCGTTTTAAACTCATAAAAATATCATTCATGAAAATTACTGTCATCGGTGCTGGAAATGTAGGTGCTACTTGTGCTAATGTTATAGCTGAAAAAGAACTTGCAAATGAAGTAATCCTTATTGATATTAAAGAAGGATTTGCTGAAGGAAAAGCACTAGATATGTGGCAAACAGCGCCAATCAATCTTTATGATTCTCGCATTGTTGGATATACAAACGACTATTCCAAAACCACCAACTCAGAAGTTGTTGTAATTACATCTGGTCTTCCGCGCAAACCCGGAATGAGCCGAGATGATTTAATTGCAACCAATGCTGGGATTGTTAAATCGGTTACTGAAAATGTAATTGCCCATTCGCCAAATGCAATCATCATTGTTGTTTCCAATCCTTTGGATGTAATGACTTATGTTTCTTATTTAACGGCCAAGATAGATCCACGTCGTGTTTTTGGAATGGCCGGAATTCTTGATACTGCTCGTTACAGAGCATTTTTGGCTGAAGCATTGAACGTATCCCCAAAAGATATTCAAGCTGTTTTGATGGGTGGTCATGGTGATACAATGGTTCCACTTCCACGATACACAACGGTTTCGGGAATTCCTGTAACCGAATTAATCGATAAAGATAAATTGGATGCCATCATCGATCGTACTAAAAAGGGTGGAGGAGAACTTGTTAATTTAATGGGTACTTCAGCTTGGTATGCACCTGGGGCTGCTGCAGCTCAAATGGTTGAAGCAATTGTGCGCGATCAAAAACGTATTTTCCCTTGCTGCGCCTTGTTAAATGGTGAATATGGTTTGAAGGATATATACTTAGGTGTGCCAGTTAAATTAGGCAAAAATGGTATTGAAGAAATTATTGAGCTTAAACTAAATGCAGAAGAAATGGCTTTGCTTCATGAAAGTGCTAAGGCAGTGAAAGAAGTTATGGATGTTTATGATGGCATGGTTGCAGCGAATTGATGTTCTTTATGAATAAATTGAATGGGGCTCTCGGGCCCCTTTTTTTATTTTTATGATGAAACTAATCTGCCCCATCGAAATAATTGATTTGCACGGAGAAGGATTTCATCTTTTTATTCATGCAAAAGCGGGTAGAAAAAAGTGTCGTTTACTTATCGATACAGGTGCTTCTTCAACGGTTTTTGATCAAACTCGGTTGAAGAAATTATTTCCGGATGGAGAATTGACCGAACTCAATCGATTGTCGACAGGTTTGGGCACCGATTCGATGAGTGGTTTCTTATCCCTTATACCCAAATTGAAAATTGGCGGACTATCAATTCTTAACTTAAGCGTTATTGTGTTGAATTTAAGTCATGTCAATAAATCATATAAAC
>CAXNNF010000048.1:0-7241 GCA_964203455.1 Bacteroidia bacterium | reverse complement strand
TGTTTTTACGCGCCCAATTGCCTTGAATATCTTGTGATGAATTGTTTTGTGCATGTGTTGCCATTGCCGCAAGAACAAGCATCGAAAAAAGTAGAAGTTTTGATTTCATAGAAATGAATTAATGAATAAAAAAACGATTCTCAAAGCACTAAAGTGCAATTTGAAAATCGTTCAAATGTAATTCAAATACCAAATAAATAAACAAGTAGAATTATTATTTAATAACACACTTTGTTTAAATATTAGAAACTAAGCATAGGCTTCAATTGGGGCGCAACTGCAAACTAAATTTCTATCTCCGTAAGCGTTATCAACTTTACCAACACTGGGCCAGAATTTATTTTCGGAAACCCAATCCAACGGATAAGCTGCTTTTTCACGCGAGTAGGGCTTGTTCCAAGAATCGCTTATAACCGATGTTGCCGTATGTGGAGCATTTACAATTACATTGTTTTCTGCATCAGCCAATCCCGTTTCAATCTCAGCTATCTCGTTGCGAATAGAAATCATTGCTTCGGCAAAACGATCGAGTTCGGCAAGACTTTCACTTTCGGTTGGTTCAATCATGATTGTTCCCGGAACCGGAAACGAAACTGTTGGCGCATGGTAGCCATAATCCATCAAACGTTTCGCAATATCAGCAACTTCCACATGCGCAGTTTTCTTAAATTCACGGCAATCAATAATCATTTCGTGAGCCACACAACCTTCACTTCCTTTGTACAATACCGGGTAATGTGCTTCCAATTTTGCTTTTAGGTAATTAGCATTCAAGATGGCAAAGCGAGTCGCATTCGTAATGCCATCGGGCCCTAGCATTTTAATGTAAGCATACGAAACCAATAATATAAGGGAGCTACCAAAAGGAGCAGCTGAAACCGCAGTTATAGCATGTGAGCCGCCTGTTTTCACCAAGCCATGACCAGGTAAAAATGGAGCAAGTTTTTCGTTTACGCCGATGGGGCCCATGCCGGGACCGCCACCACCGTGAGGAATAGCGAAGGTTTTATGCAAGTTGAGGTGACAAACATCTGCGCCTATCGTTCCCGGACTTGTTAAACCAACTTGGGCGTTCATGTTGGCGCCATCCATATAAACCAATCCACCATTTTCGTGGATAATGTCTGTAATTACTCTAATTCCTTCTTCGAAAACACCATGTGTTGATGGATAAGTTACCATTAAAGCTGATAAATTGTCGCGATTTTGAATGGCTTTCGAACGCAAATCATCGATGTCCACATTTCCACTTTCATCACATTTTACAACAATCACATCCATGCCCGCCATGACAGCCGAAGCTGGATTCGTTCCATGAGCAGATGAAGGAATTAATGCAATGTTTCGGTGTGTATCTCCGCGACTAATATGGTAAGCACGAATAGTCATCAAACCTGCGTATTCGCCTTGTGCACCGGAGTTTGGTTGAAGTGAAATGGCAGCAAAACCAGTCGACTGACATAAATCACTGCTTAATTCATCAAACAATTGGTGATAACCAGCAGCTTGATCGACAGGAATAAAGGGATGAAGATTACCAAATTCAGGCAAACTCAATGGCATTAATTCGGTTGCTGCATTCAACTTCATGGTACAAGAACCCAACGAAATCATGGAGTGATTCAAAGCAAGGTCTTTGTTTTCTAAGCGTTTAATGTAGCGCATCATTTCAGTTTCCGAATGAAAACTATTGAAAACCGATTCTTTTAATATCTCAGATTTACGTTCGAGTGACTCCCAAAATGGTTTTGATGCAAAGGGTTCAACAGCACCAGCTTCTTTTCCGGCAGCGCCTGCAAAAAGATCAAGCAAATGCTGAAGATCAGCTCGTGAGGTTGTTTCATCAATGGTTAAACAAACATCCCCATTGGCTTCATAACGTAAATTGATTTCGCGTTGAATAGCGCGTTTATTCAAAAACTCTTGCGTGCAAAGTTCATTTAAACCAATGCGAAGGGTATCGAAATAACTTGAGGTTTTAACATCATAACCCAAACTGCTTAATCGTTCGGCTAAATGTCGTGTAGCTGAATGGATTTTGTTAGCAATACGCTTCAATCCATCAGGCCCATGATACACCGCATACATCGATGCCATAATGGCCAAAAGTGCTTGAGCAGTGCAAATATTTGATGTTGCTTTATCGCGTTTTATGTGTTGCTCGCGGGTTTGCAATGCCATACGTAAAGCACGATTTCCGTGTGAGTCAATTGAAACACCAATTATACGCCCCGGAATATGTCGTTTAAAATCTTCATGTGTTGCAAAATACGCAGCATGTGGTCCGCCGTAACCCATAGGAATACCAAAACGTTGGGTTGAACCCACAACACAATCAGCGCCCCAATCGCCCGGAGGAGTTAAAAGAACAAGACTCATTAAATCGGCACAGGCGCATACATATGCATTTTGTTTTTTTGCTTGTGCAGTAAATTCTTTGTAATCGTGAATTTCTCCATCCACATCGGGATACTGAACAACTGCTCCAAAAATGCGCTCGTTCCAAACAAGAGTTTGATGATTTCCAATGAGAAGTTCAATTCCCAAAGGAGCCGAACGTGTTTGAAGAAGTTCGATGGTTTGAGGAAAGCATTTCTCCGAAACGAAAAGCACATTGGCACCAACTTTCACCTGATCGCGGTTGCGCATTGCATAAAACATGTGCATGGCTTCGGATGCAGCAGTTGCTTCATCGAGTAAAGATCCGTTGGCCAATTTCATTCCCGTTAAATCCATCACCATGGTTTGGAAATTAAGAATGGCCTCCAAGCGACCTTGCGCAATTTCTGCTTGGTAGGGAGTATAAGCGGTGTACCAACCCGGATTCTCAAATATGTTCCGTAAAATTACGGAAGGGGTAATCGTATTGTAATAACCAAGTCCAATATAGGTTTTATACACCTTGTTTTTGGATGCAATTGCTCGAATGTGATGAAGGTATTCGTATTCCGAAAGCGCAGGCGCAATTTTCATCGTGTCTTTTCTGCGAATGGAAGCAGGTATTGTTTTGTCGATGAGTTCATCTAAGCTATTAACGCCTATTGCATTTAACATGTGAGCTGTTTCGGCAGCATTTGGGCCGATATGACGGGATTCGAAATCGTGAATCATAATAAAAACTGATTGAAAAAATATTGACTTTATTGAGCAACGAAAATACAAACAATTGATGCAGATACATGTTCAAATTCAAGGAAAATGATTTTGGAAAGGATATTAAAAAATGTAGGTTTGAAGCGTTATATTTATCCCATGAATTTACTGCTCAAAGCCAAGCTAACATTCATTTGTATTATTTCAATTTTCAGTATCGAACTGGAAGCACAAGACACACTTGTATTGATTGATCGAGAACCCAAATTTATTTCTGCATATCGAATCGAAAATGACCAAGTCTACTATCTCCCTTTTGGGAAGACGAAAGAACGAATCATTGAAATTGACAAACTGTATTCGGTGAGAACTTCATCAAAAGGTGAAGTAATTCTATACAAACAAGACTCCCTCGAAAACAACTACCTCAATGTGGAGCAAATGGCCGATTACATTCATGGCCAACAAGATGCCCGAAATAACTATGGAAAACAAGCCACCAAAAGTGGGGCAGGGGGTTTTGTTTTTGGTTTCTTAGGATCGGCTACAGGCCTTTATTATGGTCCTATTTTCATCGTTGGCTATACCGCATGGAAAGGGGCTTCGAAACCAAAATATAAAAAGGAATTGGGCTTCGATAAAAAATTTATAGACAACGTATTTTATAAAGAAGGATATGGAACAATGGCCAAACGATTAGTTTCCCGAAGAAGCGCCATTGGATCCGGACTAGGTTTTCTTTTTGGAGTGGCCACCTTATCCTTTGTGCTTCAATAAATGAAACATCCGTTCTGGCTTGACCGCTTGTTTCGTTATGTTGTTTTTGGAAATATTTGGGTTTCATTTGCCGCTGTTTGCATGTTTTGGGCAACAGAAAAGCTATTTCAAATTCAAGAAAAACCGACTACCGGAATTTTTATTTTTGGAGGAACGCTTTTCATTTACAATTTCCATCGGCTTTTCCGAATGAAAGCCATTTATGCCAAACACAGCTCCGATCGACATAATTGGATAATCAAAAACCGGAATCATGTAATTGCATTAACCCTCTTGGGATTTATTCTTGCACTTGCTGGCGGGTTCGCTTTTTTTAACAAGGAAACAATCGGGATACTGCTTCCTTTTGTTTTGATATCCTTGTTTTATGTGATTCCGATTTATAAAAAGGAAGGTGTATGGATCCGACTTCGGGATGTATCGTACGTGAAAATTTTCCTCGTTGCCGGGGTTTGGACCTTCGTTACGGTTTGTTTGCCTCTTGTAATTCTTCCCGACTTTACTTTTCAATCGCTTCTAAATCCAAATATTACCCTAACAGCAACTAATCGATTTTTGTTTTTTTTCGCAATCACACTCCCTTTTGATATTCGCGATTTGGAACATGATCGTAAAAACGGCGTCCGAACATTTGCATCTTTGTTAGGAGTTGTTGGGATTAAAAATCTTAGTAGAATTTTATTAGTAATTGTTACGCTTATCGCACTGTATTGCTACATCCGAGGATATTATTTTCCTGGACATGCATTGGCTATAATCGTTTCATGCGCGAGTACAAGTTGGCTAATTTCAAAGGCAGATGAAAATTCGAACGAGTATTTTTATTCGGGTTGGCTCGATGGAACCCTTATGGATCAATACTTCTGGATGATTTTCTTTGCTTCGATGTTTTAGGCGTAGGCCAAATCTAAACCAGCACATATTTTTTCTGCGGCAGTTTCTAAATCCTGTTCCGAATGTGCGGCGGAGATAAATCCAACTTCGTATCCCGAAGGACCAAAATACACACCGTTTTCTAAAAGATACGCATGCAAAATGCGGAATTTATCCATTCCTTTTGGATCGATGGCTTCGGCCGCTCTAATATCTTCATTTGCAAATGATAGCCAAAAAATGGAACCATTTCTGAAGATATGAAATGGGTAGTTTTTCGAACGTGTATGTTCTAAAATTCGATCGGTAAATCGCTGCGTTTTTAAATCAAGCTGCTCGTAAAATCCGGGTTTCAAACATTCGGTCAATGCAGCAATTCCGCCAGCCATTGCCACCGGATTTCCTGAAAGGGTTCCTGCTTGGTAAACATTACCATCGGGCGAAACATTGCTCATAATTTCCTTGCTTGCGCCATAAGCACCAACGGGAAAACCTCCACCAATTATTTTTCCGTAGGTAATAATGTCTGGGGCAATATTATACAAACCTGCAGCTCCCTCAAAACCAACGCGGAATCCTGAAATTACTTCATCGAAAATAACGAGAGCGCCATTTTTTCGGGCAATACATGCTAAGCAAAATAGAAATTCGGGACCAACTTGCAACAAGCCATTATTTGCAGGAATGGGTTCAATAATAACGGCTGCAATTTGATCTTTAAATTCATCGAAGGCCTGTTGAACCAAATCAATACGATTTAAGGGTATAACAACTGTATCGTTTACAACACCTTTTGTAACTCCCGCCGAAGAAGAATTTCCGAAGGTTACTAATCCGGATCCCGCTTTAACCAATAAGGAATCAACATGTCCGTGATAACAGCCCTCGAACTTTAAAATTTTATCTCGACCTGTAACACCACGCGCCAATCTTAGCGCCGACATTACCGCTTCGGTTCCCGAACTCACAAAGCGAATTTTTTCAATAAAGCGGTTATTGCTCAGAATTAGTTTAGCCAACTCGTTTTCCATCTCAGTCGGCGCACCGAAAGAGGTTCCGTTTTGAATAGCTTCCCAAACGCGTTCGCGGATTTTGCTGTTATTGTGACCTAAAATCATCGGCCCCCATGAAAAACAAAAGTCGATGAACTCGTTACCATCCTCATCCCAAAGTTTGCTTCCATCGCCTTTCTTAATAAATAGGGGAGTTCCCCCAACCGATTTAAAAGCACGTACGGGAGAATTTACACCTCCGGGAAAATATGTTTTGGCAGTTTCGAACAGACTTGCGGAACGGGAACGATTCATTGAATAAGAAAAATAATCTATGAGAATATATTTTATAAAAATGCCCGGCAACATTAGTCGCCAGGCGTTTTATACTTTAGGAGTTTGAATTAGCCTTTTTTGAAACGATCAGCAACTACATTCCAGTTTACGGTATTCCACCATGATGTAATATAATCGGGACGACGGTTTTGGTAATTCAAATAGTATGCATGTTCCCATACATCCAATCCAAGAATTGGCATTCCTTTTACATCAGCAAGGTCCATTAATGGATTGTCTTGATTGGATGTAGAAGTTACCACCAATTTTCCATCGTGCTTAACTAACCAAGCCCAACCCGAACCAAAACGTGTCGCTCCAGCTTTTGCAAAATCTTCTTTGAATTTATCGAAAGAACCAAATGCTTGATTGATTGCATCGGCCAATTCGCCTGTTGGAGTGCCACCTGCGTTTGGCCCCATGATTTCCCAAAACAAACTGTGGTTGTAATGCCCGCCACCATTGTTGCGAACCGCCATTGGCTGCTTGGAAATGTTTGCCATCAATTGCTCAATGCTTTTTCCTTCGTCGGCAGAGCCAGTTAAAGCAGCATTGAGGTTATTGATATAGGCTTGATGATGTTTCGTATGGTGAATTTCCATAGTACGAGCATCAATATTGGGTTCTAACGCTTCATAAGCGTAAGATAGTTTAGGAAGTTCGAATGCCATTTTTGTTGATTTTATTGATTTGAATAATTACAAATTAACAGAATGTATGGGAAATGGTTGTTGTTTATTGAATAATTCTTTTCACAATTATAAGTGTGTTACCTCATGTTCTTTCTCGCCCGATTTTTCCATACCAAAGCGTTTCTTAACTCGCAGATAAAGAAGATACATCGCAGGAACAATCATCAATGTTAAGAATGTTGCTACGATTAATCCGTAAATCATCGTCCATGCAAGAGGACCCCAGAATGCAACGTTATCACCACCCAAGAAAAAGTGTGGTTCGAAATGCGCAAATAGTTCGTTGAAATCTAAGTTCACCCCAATAGCGAGCGGAATCAATCCCAAAATGGCAGCCGATGCGGTAAGAACAACCGGAGTCATACGTGTTGAACCTCCTTCAGCAATGGCTTCTTCAGGACTCATGCCACGCGCACGAAGTTCGTCGATGAACTCTATGAGGAGAATTCCATTACGAATTACAATTCCCGCAAGGGCG